>JARRRG010000086.1:0-9234 GCA_037380965.1 Deltaproteobacteria bacterium | reverse complement strand
TCGCGCGGCCTGTTAGCGGGAGGCATTATGCCTCCCGCAGCAGACTCCATTACTTCTCGGGCGGTATGGAGAGATCGGTTCGGAGCCACGGAGCGTAACTGGGCCGTCGCGTCATGAGGTCCTCAAGGAACGGTTCCACGCGCACCTTTCGCTTGATCAGACCTGTATAGACGCCAGCACCTTCAATATCGTTCACCAGTAACGCGCCAACGAGACAACCATCTTTAAGGACGAGTTTGCGGTAAGCATTGCCGCGCTGGAGAGAGCACACCTCGAAGCCGTTCTCTGCCGACGGATCAACCAGGCCCACAGACACCGTCGGCACACCCGCCAACTCAAATGAGTTCTGGACAGCGAGTGAACCGCCGTATTCGGCATTCCCTCCTGCCATGTTGATTCCCGCCACGCGGCCCATCGCGACCGCATCGGTCCAGGTGCCCGCTATGATACTCTCGCCGGTGGCTATGTCAGTGGTCTCTGTCATGTCCCCCGCGGCAAAGACATCCGGATCGCGGGTTTGCATGTGGCTGTCAACGACGACGCCCTTGTTGACGAAAAGACCGGCCTCGCCGGCGAGCTCGGCATTGGGCGTTATGCCGACGGCAAGAACGATCAAATCCGCGGCCAGCCGACTTTCATCACTGAGAACCACACTGTTTAAGCGGCCGTTTTCGTGTTCCACCTTGTGCACGGTCCTGTTCAGCACGAGCTGTATTCCTTCCGCTTGCACCGCGCGGCTCACTATACCGGCCGCGATCCGATCGAACTGAAGCGGCACCAGCCGGTCCTGCTGCTCCACGACCGCCAGGTCCAGCCCTCGTTTACGGAGTGCCAGGCTCGCACATCGTGCAAGCGTGACAGTCTTGTTCCTACGAGTGAACCATTCCACTCTAGTTTCCAGGCGGAGCTCGATTCCTTCCGGCATGGCTGCAGGCGGACGGAGAAGCGAATCATGCCCGAGACCGTTGTCGAGAAGCGCGGTTATAAGGGGCCGGTAGTAGGAAGGATGGGGCTCGTCAGAGAGTACGAGCACGCTGCCGCTGGGATCTCTGGACCGAACGGCTTCGGCTGCCGCAATTCCGGCCGCTGAGCTTCCTATGATGAGGTACCGCATGTTACACCCCTTTCGTGAGCCAGGCGAACAACTCGCGGTGGTGCGAGTCTTTAGCCGCCCGCGGCCTTGGCAACCACCCCCGCGGCCAGTGCGCGCATTCCTGCGCCAAAATCATCCGGTTCAGCGAAGAGGAGTGCCTTGGTCGGACAAGCTCCAACACAGGCCGGTTCGTCGCGATCGGGGCAACGGTCACATTTCACTGCTATTTTTTCTTCCTTTTTGCGGCCTACCACCCCGTACGGACAGACCATCAGGCACGTCCAGCAGCCGATGCAACGATCGTAGTCCAGAACGACGGCTCCCCGTTCGTCCCGGGAAAGGGCACCGGCAATACAAGCATCGAGGCAGGGGGCGGGATCGCAATGACGGCAGGTGAGCGGCACAATGCTCTCCCGAGCGCGTTCCACGAAAAGTCGGTACCTCGGCTTCGGTGTCTCCGCCACAGCCGCAAACAAATTCTTGCTGGCGGAATGCTCCACAGCGCAGGCAAGCTGACAACTCAGGCATCCCGTGCAGCGGTCCAAACGAACGAAGACTTCTTTCATATCCCTAACCCCTTTCTTCTTTCGTGGATCGCTTCCATCAGTTTGCTGACCGAGCTGACCGGATCGGTGTCCACAATGAAGTATCCCCCGAACAGGTCCTTAATGCCGTCGGTGAGTATCTGAGCCACGGCCGGCCCACCGAGGACCGGCGGAACTACACCCACATGGGTCGGCAGCCCGGCAGCTACTGCCCACGTACCTATGGAAACGGCTTTTTCGGTGGTCGCCTCCGGAGCGCTGGCAACAACCGGAAGCTTGTCCACATCGACACCCAGCTTATTGGCCACCGCCACTGCAACGTCCACGGCTCGGCTGTTGTCTACGCAGGAGCCCATGTGAAGGACGAGGGGCAGTGGTCCGCCAAGGCCGGCCGCTTCACCCACTGCCGTCAAAACCGCTTTTAGCCCGTCGCCGGCATACTCTTTTGTGGCCTCAGGGGTGAGCAGCCCGTGACGTGCAAACGCTCCGGCTCCGCAGCCTGTAGCCAACATGAGCACATTCTGTTTGGCGAACTCCTTGGCCATGGTGACGAAATTCTGGTCCTGCGGAACGCGCACGTTATTGCATCCGGCAAAGAGACACACGCCCTGGATGTTACCGTTGACGATGTTGTCAATCAGAGGCTTGAGGGGATCTTCGCTGTTCACCTTGCTGAGGGCTCCCAAAATAGCTTCCGTGGAGAATCCGGCGATGGCCGCGCTTTCACCATGGCTTCTATACCGCCCGAAACGAGCGGCACCTCCTGTGAGACAGAGAGAGTTACCGCGCTGATCCCGTGTCTCATGATCACCTCATTGCCGGTGCAGCAGACACCGACGAGGTTAACGCCGGCTGGAGCGCCCGCGCTTTGCGCCTCGCTGTCCAGTTCGCGTGCCACCTGGGCTATTACGTCGGAAAGCACCGGATTGTGACCGTGCAGCGCAATGTTCACCGCGTCGGCCTTTAGTACCCCCAGGTTCGCTCGCGACACGACAGGCATCGGCGTTCCGAAGATCACATCGGCAAGGTCCGTTCCCATGTGACATCCCCCGAAGTCGGCCAGAGCGCACTTGACACCACCGAGCAGGAGGTTGACGGGATCCGCGTCCACACCGTAATGGGTCCTGTGCATCACCTCGGATATCGCCGAATCTATGCCTGTGGGAACAACGCCATATTTCGCGTACGTCGCGACGCGTCCCTCCGTTACGTTCACGGCCGCCCATGCCAACGGCGTCTCTTTTTCCGAGAAGTCCGCGAGCGCGACCTCGGCCACCTCTTTTCCGAGTTGCTGGATACTCTTCCCGCTTGTTTCGATTCCGACCTTGACTGCGATGGCTTTCAGCTTGTTCTCGTCGGCCACACCGTAGTCCGGAGCCTTGCCCTCGGCCCACTTGAGCAAGGTATGGGCCAGATGCTTTGCGTGGCCGGAGTGGGCGGCAGTTCCCGCGGCTATGGCCCGGGTGAGATTCCGTGCGACGATGGTGTCCGCGCTGGCACCGCACGCTCCGTGGGTGGCCCCCTCTCCAAACGGGTCTATACGACAGGGGCCTTGCATGCAGTTGCGACAGCAGGTTCCGAGTTCACCGAAGCCGCACTGAGGGGTCTGCTTTTCGAAACGGTCCCAGATAGTTTCGATCGCTTCATGGGCAGCCGTCTCGAGGATCCCTCTGGAGGCCACATCGGTCGTTCTCTCCATGGAACACCTCCTTGCGTCCTGTTGGCAGTGTGGATGGGGGGAATTAAGTTAGGGGAAACGAAACTGTGAGCCTTTGATTTTAAGTTACCACTCTGTGATTTGGGAGTCAAAATCATTCAGAGTTGCGGACAGCCGGTCCTGGAAAGAGCTGCCTGGGCAAGGTGTTTCTTCTTTCCCGCGTCTTTGCTCGGTGACTATCCGGCAATCTGTCCACAGATGTCGCGTCGCGGAAGGGCCGACCCTGCGGTAATTAAACCACCAAGGTATTCAGAGTCTTGAATGGTCTGGCCGGCATCCGATGTACCCGGCGAGAGACCGGGGTCCCTCGGGCACATTGTTTGATTGCATGGACCGGCTTTGGGGATTCACGGCAATGGAGGAATCTTCGAGGTGAACGTACGAAACTTCGTTGTCTCCTCCTCCATGAAATCGACCAGTTGAATGTCGACGCTGACCGGCTCGCGGAGGTATTCGAGCAATGTGGCTTCCAGTTCCCGCAGCATTTCTCCATCCGGTTTCTCCGGCATGACGAGTTTGAGCACGAAGCGATCCTCGCTCTCCTGAATGACGCGCCACTGGTCAATGCCCGTGAATTCCCCCACTGCATAGTGAAACAGGTTTGCCGTCAACAGCTTGCCGCTCGGGAGCTTCACCATGTCCTCCTCTCTGCCGATTGGATGATCGATGAGCGGCAGGGACCGGCCGCAGGAACACTGTTTGTTCAAGGGCCTGCAAAGATCCCCCAGCTTGTAGCGGATGAACGGCTGGGCAAAGGCGATCAGGTTGGTTACTATTGCGGTCCCGGCTTGCTCTCCTTCGACGGCTTCTTCACCTTGGAGGCATTCGAGGATGACATAATCCGAATTCACATGGAGTCCCTCGTGCCGGGCGCATTCCCATGCAATTTGTCCGCATTCGTACGCTCCGTACGAATCGAACCACTCCGCGTCAAGATCGGCCGCGATCCGATTCTTGACCATGTTGTCGAAAACCTCGCCTCCCGAAATAAATATGCGAGGGCGAATCACACGGGACAAGGGATAGTCGAGGTTGTGCAACAAGGATCGGAGCGCAGAGGGTGTGGCCAAGACGATGGTGGGTTGATACTCTTTGAGCCTCTGTACGAACACTTCCGTGGGAAGCGATATGGGAAAAGCCTTTCGCCGGTACATTCCCAAGCGATGGTGCAATCTTCGCGGAAACGACTGAGCCCCTCCAATATGGGCGTACCGATCCCGCGGTCGAAATCCAATCGACAACACGGCAGCCATTTGAACCATTCTAACCGTCTTGAGCTCGGAGTCAGTGAGGTGGGCAGCGAACGGCTTGCCCGTAGATCCGCTTGTCGCTCTTTCACAGCACTTTGAGAGATCAGCCCACTGAGCGGTCCTGTTTTCGAGACCCGCAGCTCGGAGGTCGTCCTTGGTCGTTATGGGGACGTTCCTGAGGTCTTCCACTGTACGAATGTCTTCGGGGGAAAGTCCTGCTTCGCGAAAGAGGGAACGGTAGTACGGGACGTGATCGTACGCATTGCGAATCACAGCTCGAAGTTTCCGTTCCCTGAGCGCTTCCAGGTCAGAAGAGGCGCGCTTCTGATTCCGTAGCGCTTTTCTCAGTTCCAGTAACTCCCGAATCATCGCAGTGTCTTTCGGGGGTGGCCATGACCGCAGGCTGAGCTCATGCCTCTCTTCGCCTTATGTTCGGACGAGGAGCAGACGCAACCGATAAGGGACTTTCCGCGAGGGAGTAAGTCGAGGGGGCTTATAGCAGGGGACATGCTTCACTCGGGCCTACGACTTGGGATCAAGATTTTTGGCGCGGACATCGGGTCGGCAACCTCTCATAAAGAGGTCATCCCATAGCTGCACCCCAATGACATTTATTAATGGGAGCCTGTAGTCACGCCGCCGTGCCATGTGACTTTCATACATAAAACGCACAAAGCTGGGATTGAAATAGCCCTTGTTCCGAAGGCTGGTCTCGCTCAGCGATTCCCTGGCGAACTCCGGCAAATCACCCCGCAACCATGCTCCCAGAGGCGTCGTAAGACCTATTTTATGTCGTCTCACCACCTCGGGAGGGAGGATGCCGGACATAGCCCGTCGCAGTATGTACTTCTCTTGTAAACGCTTCATCTTAAACGCGGGGGGTATGCGCGTGCACAACTCCACCAATTCGTGATCAAGGAAAGGCAGACGAGCCTCGACTGAGAATGCCATGGATGACCGGTCCAGTCCGTGATTAATGAGGTCAACGAGACGCGTTTTCGTCTCAATGTACTGGAGCTTGAGGAAGGGATGCCTTCCGTCGAGTTGTTCCGGCCTGACGAGCGGAGAAAAGGACTTTTTGGTTTGCCTGAACTGCGATTTCAGGTCATCGGATAAAAGCTCGTCCAGCTCTTCCGCGAGGCGCGTCCCGATCATGCGAATATAACGGTCCATGTTCATCTCGAGTGAGGGGCGCACAAACTGTGCTACCCACTCCCACCGGCGAGACACGCGGGAGAGCCCCGCAATTGGCTTGAAAATTGACGGAGGAAACCACCTGAACATCTGAAACAGCTTGTCGGCACGAAACCAGGGGTAGCCTCCAAAGATCTCGTCCGATCCTTCACCCGTCAGGAATACCTTGACATTTTCCGAGGTGAGTTTCGCGAGCTCGAGGCGGGCAACGTCTATGCCGGCCTCCGGGTTTTCGGAATGCCAAACGAATTTTGGGTACAGCTCGAACGATTTGTTGTCAAACAGTGTGACATGGTTCTCAATCTCTGACGGTTGAAAACGATCCAGCGTCGGCCACCGGTCCAACTCGTTGATCCGAGGATTCTCAAAGGCCAAGCTAAATGTCTGGACGGGAGTGTTAGTCAGACGGGTCATGAGAGCAACGACCGAGCTCGAATCAACACCGCTGCTCAGCCACGCCCCCACAGGGACGTCGCTTCTCAGGTGGAGCCGAACCGACTCCTCGAGCTTTTCCCGGAGAGCCTCCGCCCAATCATCGACGCTCATTCGAGGCAGCTCTTCGTCGATCGTCGGAAAGGTGATGTCCCAATACTGATGGGTGGACAGGCTGCCGTGCCGGTAGAGCAGATACGTGCCGGCAGGGAGCGTCTGAATCCGGGTGAACAGAGTCCGCGGGGTCATGACGAACCCCATGGTGAACAGGCCCCGCAGTGCCTGAACATCAATCTGGCGCTCCAATCGCCCTGTCGCGAGAATGGCCTTGTACTCGGAGCCGAAGTAGATTCCGTCTCGCTCGACCGCATAGTGGAGAGGCTTGATGCCTAATCGGTCTCGTGCGAGCATGAGCTGACGACGTTCTCCATCCCAAAGGGCAAAACCGAACATGCCTCGCAGGCTGTGCACGCACTCCACTCCGTGATCTTCGTACAGGTGAACGATCACTTCCACATCCGACCGGGTACTGAATTGATGGCCCCGCGACTCCAATTTCCGACGCAACTCATGAAAATTGTAGATCTCTCCGTTGCAAACAACGCTGATCGTACCGTTTTCATTGAATATGGGCTGATCGCCTGACTGGAGATCATTGATGGCAAGCCGAGTCACGCCCAGTCCAATGCCCGGTCCAACGTGCACTCCCTGGCTGTCCGGACCCCGATGGCTCAGGATATTCGTCATCTGACGGAGCAAAGTGCGGTCGCCCGACAATTCCGTATCGTAATGAGCAACTCCGCAAATTCCACACACTGCAATTCCTCCTGAGAGCCTCGCGTAATCCTAATAATAATCAAAAACCGAAATAAGACCAATCAGAGGCTCTTCGTTCAATTGGCCCGCCATGTACTGAGAGGACCGGAGACGTTTCATGTTTGAGATAGATCCTACACGCGACGGGCAAGGTCCACAAGCGGCACGGGTTCGGAAAGAACGCTTCAGCGTTACGGCCTTCCCGGTTCCATGCCATCGACTGGGATAATGTCGATTTTGACCGGTTCGCCGAGGTAAGTAAAGAGGTGCGTCTGATCGGTGTGAGGCATCCCTTCGCGGGGCTTAGTCCGCATCTCCGCGTTCAGTACAAAGCGGCGCCGACCGTTGCGAGGTCTCACCACATTTGACGGCCTTTTCTTGTGAGATATCCGGCGAATTCGTTGTAGAGAGTATGACACGCCCAATGCGACGGACGGTTGAACGGCAGGGCGTCACCGCGTGTATGATTGGGCTCCAGGGTCTTCGTCTGGGAAGGCTGTTCGGATAAGGGCTCAACGCGACACTATTCTTGACCGGCGGGCTTTCGTTGAGGTACGCTCAGAGCCGGCAATGACATGCTTTCCGAGCCCTTTGACGGCGGCTTTGCCTCTCTTGGGCCTGGGGGGAATCTTCCGGGTCCTTTTTCGAGGTCCGGGGAGCCGTCCATCACCCTTCACTGGTGACGGGACGCGAAATGGCAAGATTGCCGCATGATTTCGGGCCGAGGAGTTCTGGTCTTCCATGTATGGCTGGCTTGTCCCGCATATTATCTTTCCTCTCCACGAGCGCGTGACGCGTCACAATTTTTGGTCCGGTTTTCTCGAGCTCCGAGAGCTTCAATGGCGGTCTCCGAAAGAGTTGGAAGCCAGATCATTTCATAAATTGAGTCACCTTGTGTCCCATGCCTACGAAAACGTCCCGTACTACAGGGAGCTTTTTGAGACCAGTGGCATCAAACCACATGATCTGACCTCAACCTCGGATCTGGCTTTCTTCCCCGTAACGACCAGGTTCGATCTCCGCCGAAACTACCCGGATAAGGTCATCGCATCCAACCTCGATCCCGGCCGCAGGGTCGTGAATAGAACCTCAGGCTCCACCGGGTCGCCCTTCGAGTTCTACGCAGATCTGGGGGGCATGGACCTCGTGCGCAGTTCGTACCTCCTGTTTTGGGACTGGGCCGGTATTGGACCATGGACCCCGGAGGTTCGAATCGCAAATTCGGCACACTTCTTTTGCCAGTCGCCTCAGAAGGACTTTGCCACACGGACGGCCCGCCGGATTCTTATGGGCGAACGCCATTTGCTCCTTCACGGTGCTGATCTCACGCTGGCCGAGTTCAGAGATCGGGTCCATAGTTTTTCAGCCGGCGGCCAATACTATGTCTGGTCTTTTTCATCGTATGCCAAAAGGTTGGCTTCGCAGATTGTTGCGGAAGGTACCCAACTCTCCCGTTATCCCCTCGTGTTTATCTCGTACGCCGAGACCTTAACACCAACCGATCAAGAATTGATCGAGCAGGCCTTCCGGTGCAAGGTGGTCAACCACTACGGGCTGCTCGAGACTCCCTTCGTGGCCCAGGTCTGCCCGGATAACCCCGCAGTGTTCCATGTGAACAGCGAGCGAGTAATTGTCCGGATTGTCCGGGATGGAGGCGCCTCAGCCGCACCGGGCGAGAGAGGACGCGTGGTCATCACGGATCTCTCCAATTACGTCATGCCTTTTATCAACTACGATACCGGCGATCTTGCCGTGGCAGGTGCGCGGTGTCATTGCGGTAGAGGATTGCCGACCGTCGAGCGTATCGAAGGCAGAATGTCCGAGGCTATACAAACCCCGATGGGGAACATTGTCCCGTCGCCGACTCTGCAGGCATTCTTGAACAACGTATGTCTCGCCTTGCCTCATATATGGGAATATCAAGCGGTTCAGACCGCGATGGACAGGGTTGTTCTCCGGATCGTACCGACTTCGAGCTTCACGCCGACCGTGTCCGCGAAACTGAAAAAAGACCTGGAAGAGTTCCTGGGGCCTGGCTTGGCCGTCGCTGTTGAGGCGGTCAGCAAGATTGAGTTTGAGCCATCAGGCAAAAGACCACTCATAAAAAGCGAGTTGACGGCGCGATGAGTTTACGCTGGCTCGGTGGCCGGTGTCGGGGACATTGGCGGCTGCGAAAGGGGAAAAGGA
>JARRRG010000085.1:0-6886 GCA_037380965.1 Deltaproteobacteria bacterium | reverse complement strand
CGCTCTTTCACGAGGTGAGCCTCCTCAAGCAGAATCTGGTGCAACCGGCCGATTGTGAGGACCGTGAAGAGATTCTCGAACCGTACCGGGCGTACGAAGCGTTCCTGGAGAAGCAGGGGGCGCTGGATCTCGATGACCTGGTGGTGCACCCGGTTCGACTCCTCCGGGAATATCCACAGGTTGCCCAACGAATCGCGGACACCACGGCCCGATACCTCCTCGTGGATGAATTCCAGGACGTGAACCGGGCCCAGTACGAGATGGTGCGGCTCCTGGGAGGCACGGCCGGCGATGGCCTCTTCGTGATAGGAGACCCGGACCAGGCCATTTACGGTTTCCGGGGAGCGGATTGGCGATTCTTCCACCAGTTTCGAGAAGATTATCCATTAACACGTGAGGTTCGACTCTTCCGCAATTATCGATCCCTCGGGAACATTCTCAGGGCGGGCGAGTGCGTGCTGGACCGCAGCGGAACCCGCGAACGAATCCGTGCAGAGCGATCGGAGAACACCCTGGTACGCATGGTTCAGCTGCCCAATGCAGTCACCGAGGGGATCTTCATCACCCGCGCGATCGACGCGATGCTCGGTGGTTCCACCTTCCTTTCCCTTGATTCGGGAGTGTCAACTCCGACGCAGGAGCGTGAATTGGGGTTCGCGGACTTCGCGGTCCTCTATCGACAGAATACTATCGGAGATGCACTGGAGGAGGCCTTTCGGTCATCGGGCATCCCGTTCCAGCGAGCCCGCCGGGCGAATCCCAAGGATGAGGTGGAAGCGCTCGACCCGCGTGCTCAGGCCGTTACCCTCATGACGATCCATGCGTCAAAAGGGTTGGAGTTCCCGGTGGTCTTCGTCGCGGGATGCGAAGACGGAATCATACCCTGCACCCGCACCGGGGAATCAGAGACCAACCTCCTCGATATTGATGAGGAACGCCGCCTCCTCTACGTCGCGATCACGCGAGCGGAAACCGATCTCTTTCTCACAAGCGCGCGGACGAGGACCCTCTTCGGAAAGACCTTCAACCCGCAGCTCAGCCCATTCCTGCGCTCCATTGACCGGTCCATCTGCCAGTTCCTCGATCCGCTGGCCGGGCGCAAGGGTGAGGCCCAGCCCGCGCCGGTTCAATACGAGCTGTTCCAGGGATAGCTCCCACGCGAGCCGCGGTCCGTCTGCGTCATGCCTTATGGAAGAATGACATCCCATCCTGAGCGTACCCCTCTCCCCCATCAGCCACCGAAAGATCTCCTGCGTTAGCTGGAATCATACCGGCCGGTTCAAGGAAGCAGCGCAGAGGCTCTCGCATTGCGTTGGTGCGTCAGCAGGGGAGCCCGCGTGAGGTTCCCTTCTAGTCAGTCCCCCGCCGAATTTTTTCCGTGAGTCGCCGAAAGAGAAGATCAGCCGGGCTGGCGACGGATGAGACAGCCGAGTGGCCGTTTCCTGGGATCGGCGATTGGGGAGGCGAGGCTTGATGTGGAAATTGTTGTTGACAGGAGTTCGGCGATTGGTATATACCGGTATAGAAGGCCCTAGTCCGGTATATACCACAACAAGGATAATCTCAACACCATGGACAATTTCACGGTAGACACCACAAGCTACATTCCGGCCTACAGACAGATTGAGGCTTTCCTCATCGACCGCATCAAGGCTGGTCAACTCAAGCCCTATACCAGGGTGTGGTCCGAGCGAAAGATGGCGGACCGACTTCGGGTTTCCCGAATGACGGCTCGCCGCGCGATTTCAAACCTCGTCACCGACGGGTACCTCTTTGCGCAGGGAGGCAAGGGGACTTTTGTCAGTGACAGAAGGATCGACTTACCCGTGCTTCAATTAAAGAATTTCTTTGACGAAATGAAATCGCTGGGCATGACCCCTACTTCGAGAATCCTCTCTTACAAGCAGTTCCGCGCAACTCCCCAGATCGCCAGCGATCTCCAGGTTCCGCCGGGCACCAGGATTTTCAAGGTGAGACGTCTCATGTCGGGTGACGGCGTGCCCTATACGGTCGAGACCAAGTGCGTGATCCATGACAAGTGCAAGCTTCTCAAGGAATCCCACGGGAGAGACCCTGAGCTTCTCGAAGTTATGTCAGGCCGATGTTATCGGTGCGTGACAAAATTCGACATCTCGATTGAACCTACGGTCCTGAACGAGGAGGAGGTGGAACTGTTTGGACTGGCCGGCCCGGTTCCTGCTTTCTGCATCAAGAAATACGCGTATGACGCTGAAGGTGACAGGATTTCATTCACCAAATCTATTTATCGAGGTGACATTTATCGGCTTCAGGCCACCGCCGAATATTAGGAACGATCTTGTTGGAAGGAGGTACCCATGCAAAAGGAATTCATGGCAGTGTATGACGCTGTCACGATGCATCCTGACCATCTGACCACCGAGAAGCTGGAAGGCAACCTGGGGGGGTTCGGTTCGTTCAATCTCGCAATCTGGGCCGCGACGAACATCATTGCCGAGGAAATGCAACGCGGCCGCAAGATGAAGCTCGACGTGGCCAACGAGGCGTACACGGATGTTGACGAGATCGCGAGGAAGGTCACCTCCTTCTTGCAAACATACGGAGCCGATCCTTCCAATTCCTCAGTCGTCACAGCCGCGCTTCTCTACTGGGCCGGAGTCAACGCGTCGGCGGGAATTCCCACGCCCAATCGCAAGCTTGGCGGGGTGTGTCGCATAGCGGCGGGAGCGCCGGGCGGAAGAGTCTCGACCCTTCCCACTGAGAAGCTGAATAACAAGATATCAGGATTTGCCGCGGTGCTGGCAATTTACGAGGCTCTTCAAAAAGAGCACCTGGCTCCCTTTGATCCGACCCTCTTGCCGGTGGGTTTAGCTGGCAGCCCGGTATTGGGGCACAGCGCTTTGGGTGAGGACTACCTCTTTCCGACCCTTGTCAAGAAGTTGGTTCCCATCGGGGTCAACGCCATGCTCAAGGCTTATCGTTCAGTCGGGATAAAGCCCTGTCGATTCATGGCCGCGCTCTTCAGCACTGCTGCAACATTGGAGATCCTGCACCCCGACGCGTACCTCGGAGAAGAGTATGGTCCGTTCCTGCGCACGCGTACTCCTGACCTGTGTGGGCAGGTGGCTGTGGAAGCCGCGGGTTTGCCGGAAGTGCTGCATGTCCGCGGGACGGGTGACGAGCTGAAAACCGCGAAGGTGGTCGGTGACCTGGGTCTCGTGCTCAAGGACGCGGGCGCTCCCACTGTGGTCGGCATGATCATGTTCAATGAGGTCAATGCCATCATTCAAGAAGGGCCCATCGTGGGAGTCGGGAGGGGCGGCGGACCGATTCTCCTGCCGTTGCATCATTGGGTGACCCAGCCTTCCCTTGTCCTCTACGCTCTGGGGCACGGTGCGTCGGAAGATGAAGCGGTGGACATTCTCAAGAGAAGCATCGACGGGTACTTCCAGCGCGAGGACGCGAACATCGCCATCAATCTTCTCGCTCATCGGGCCCGACAACTGAAGCGAGGTCCGGTCAGTGACGTCCTGATAAAGGCCACTGAGCCCGGAAAGGTGAAGACGCTTTCCAACCGTATCGGCAACACGCTCAAGAAGTTTGAAGACGGGCTCGGTCTGGCCGACGTCGTGGACACGGTGGAGAAGGAACATATCTCGACCACGCAGCTCGGTGTGGCCAAGATCATGAGCAACATTCTCGGCAAGAACGTCGAGTACGTCAAATATGAGAACGTGAGACCGTGCTCGGGCAGGAGGAAGGCAAAGATCGCGCAGAAATTCTTCGCGTTCGACGGCCATGTGGACATCGAGGTGAAGGTGGATGGAAAGGTCTACACGTATGACAATTTCCTCGCAAACTGGGCCCCCAAGATCATGATGGAAGCCGATGAGGAGAACCTGCCCGGCATGGCTGCCGTGTGCCTTGGGGTGACGGACCTGCTGAATTCCGGCGCATGCTCGGCCAATATGGTGATCTGCGCTTGTGTGGCGGTTGCCATGGGAATGGACCCCAAAGAGGCTGCTGACAAGGTTGCGGAATACTCGAACTTCCAGTTGTCCATTCCAGCTCAGTCACTTTATGACTCGGCCGAATACACGGCTCGCATCTTGAAGGAGATGGAGTAACCCCTTTCCGCGGAGACAGGAAGATGGATCTGGAACGGGATTTCTACTGTCAACTCGAGATCTTGGGACAGCTCCCCTCCGAAGAGGGCAGAGAGAAGGCTCTGAAGGCGGTCTTTGCCGCCATGAAATCTCTCATGGATGCCGGCCAGTCCAAAGCTATGGCCGCCGCATTGCCTGAATGGCTCGAACCGAAGTGGAGCGACGACACACCGGCTCAGACGGTCAACGGTTCTGCAGATCCTTTGGAACGCGTAAAGATCCTCGGTGAATACACGTACCGCGGAGCTGCGGACCGCGTCCTCCAGGCCGTGTTGGGCAGCTTGGTGGAAGTATTGGACGCCTTCGCGAAGGAGAGGATCGGGAGATCAATTCCCGAGACGCTGGCGCCGTACTGGGGTCAGGCCAACAGTTGCAGCATGAGCGAAAACATGGGGCAATTTCTCTGACGGTGACGAGCCGGCGCCGGTTCGGCGCCTAGGTTTCAATGCACAGGCCGGGGTCCTGTGACAACCGACTCTGTCAGATTGGCGGGTGGCGTCTTGAAAAGCATAAAAGGGAACATGTGGTTGGTCCAGGCTGACCATCTCTCGGGGGAGACTCTGGGGGTGGTGATTCAAAATTTGTTCGAGCGCGGCGCACGGAACGTCCAGGTAATCCCCACCATTACTAAGAAAAACCGACCGGGCCATCTCATCTTTATCGATGTGAACCGTCCACGCGCTGAGCAGGGCATCGAGAAATACCTGTTCAGGGAGCTTGGCATCCTCGGCTACCACGTGATGCCTACCCGCCACGTCTGCGAGAAAACCCGTCTCGTCGAGCAAACGGTGCATGTCAGGCACGGCCGGGACACGGCCACGTTCAAGATCCTTCTCAAGGTCGTGGGGGAGAGTGGCGACGGCTGCTATCCGCGCGTGGAGCATGACAACGTTGTTGAGTTGCAGCAGGAGATTGAGAAGAAGTTCAGCAGGGTATTACCGCTTCGCGAGTTGGTTTCAGTGGTAGAGTCCGCGGTCCATCACAACCGTCAGGACGTGACCATTGAGTTAAACGGTTCACTCTAGCGGCTGAACCAAAACTAGAGGAGGGAGTGGATGGTAAAGCTCACGGAAAAGATGCACGAAGCGTTGAAGGTCCCGGGAAAAGGAGGGAGTCTTGTCTATCTGGCAACGTCCAGCCTCAGCGGCAAGCCCAACATTGCCGCGATGCGCTACGTGGACACGTGTGGTGATGACAAGATTCTCATCTCGGACATGTTTCTGCTGAAAACCAAGATGAATCTCAAAGAGAATCCCAACGCGATCATCGCCATCTGCCATCCACTGGAAGCGGGCGGCGGCCGACTGTGGGCTTTCAAAGGCAAAGCGATCGACATCGAATATGGATTCCCACCGAATTTCAACTGGTACGGCGTCACGGCAAAAGAGATCTTGGACGGATGGGGTGATTGGCATGCCAAGGAGCCCCCGGAAGAGGTGCCGCCCGACATTGTGTATCCGGTCCCGGCCCAGCGCGGCGTCGTGGTTTTGCACGTCGAGGAAGTCTATTCACTCAAACTCGGCGAAACGGGAACGCGGATACTCTGAGGTTAAGGGAGGTCAAAGATGACTATTGAGCTCACTCCGAGAATGGTGAACTGGATTGAAGCATGTGGATGCCATCTGTGTCTGGCCTCCCCCGCGGGAGTGCCGAACGTAATCATGGCTCGATATGCCTCAGTAAAGGGTGATGAAGTGACCTTCGGGCTGACCCAGGAAGAGGTGGGCGCGATCAGACCGCAACTGACCGAGAACCCGTGGGTTGCTTTTGGCGTGTCGCACGTGGGAGGCATCAGGGCCGCATACCAATTCAAGGGTACCGGCAAGCTCATGACCAGCGGCCCCGTCTATGACAGCATTGCAAAGGAGGCGAACGAGGCGTTGGCCGGCAAGCTCAACGCGGTGCTCGTCGTGAAACTGACGGAAGTCTATTGCACCAAGCCCGGGCATGTGGCCGGCACGCGGATGGATACGGCGTCGGAGGGTATGGAAAAGTTCGAGGAGGATCTAGGATGGAAGGATTTCGCCCCTCCAAGGAGCAGTTAAAACACATCAAGAAATGCAAACAGCTCAAGAAGGAGAACAACGGCAAGCCCGTTCAGATGCCCTGGATTGTTGCTTCGATCTGCGAAGGATGCGGCGACTGTGTTGTCGCGTGCGTCGGCAAAGGCATCAAAATGGTAAACCTTGACAAGAAAGTCCCCAATGCATGGCTTGTTCGGCCGGAAGGATGCATTGGATGCGGCTTCTGTGCCCAGTACTGCCTGGTCGGCGCGATTCAGATGACCACCTATGTGGATTGGGCTCTCGAACGGTACATGAAAGTGAAAGACGGCCCATACCCGTCACGGTTCTCCGACGAAAAGGCGAAGGAATCCAAGGAATCGGACAAAGGCGAATGAGCCCGTATCAAGGCTTTCATACGCGGCCTTACAATGAATAGAGCCTGTTAAAACTGAGTTCGTCATTGCGACTCCCGTTACGGAGGTTGGCAGCGCGGTCCCATGTGCCTCGGAATCGCCTGACCCCCCATCGGGCCCCCTGACGAGTGCGTGACAGACGATCGTCTGCCGATGAGCCCGCGATTGCCAACCTCTCCCTGCTGCCGACCAACCCGGTGACGCAGCCTACGGCTGTCCCAAGGGCAGGCCGTTCTGTCAAAATGCCGGCTGTCACTGAGCTCCACTGACTCGAGGGCTCGATTGCTCTCGGTCCGGACAGCCTCGCGGACGGCCCGGTCAC
>JARRRG010000084.1:0-10400 GCA_037380965.1 Deltaproteobacteria bacterium | reverse complement strand
TCGCACTTCGATCGAGTCACGGACAGAGGACGGACTTCCCTGACTGCTCTCGAGTTCTCTTCCCCTACCGCGGAGATTCCCCGTACGATCACATGTCAACGGAGAAGCGTCTCTTCGTATTCCCTGTCATGTCCCGCGCACAGCCGGAGGCAAGACTCTGCGGGATGTTCGTGACTTGTTGTGCAAAGCTGTCTAATGGCGAAAGGAAGTGGTCTTCAGGCGGTGCCCGGCAGCCGCTCTGTTACCCTGCCTTGCCATAAATCTGCTCGATCTCCTTGGCGAATTTTTTGTAGATATTGGCCCGTCTCACCTTCATCGTGGCGGTCAGCTCGTCGTCATCGTGGTCCAGCTCCTTGGCTAAGAGCAGAAATTTGCGCACATTCTCCACGCGAGCAAACTTCTCATTGACTTCCTGGACCTCTTTCGCGATCAGCTTTCTGACCTCGGGCAGTTGAGACAGAGATTTAAAATTGGTATAGGGCAGCCTTCGGTCGGTGGCCCACTTGCCCACGTTTTCGAAATCCACCTGTATGAGTGCGGATACAAAATTCTTTCCGTCTCCCAGGAGGATCGCTTCCTTGATGTACGGACTCACCTTGAGCTCGTTCTCCACGAGCGAGGGGGCAATGTTCTTCCCGCCCGAGGTAATGAGGATGTCCTTCTTGCGGTCAACTATGGCCACGTGGCCGTCTTCATCTTCTTCGGCTATATCGCCGGTCATGAGCCAGCCGTCAACAATGGTATGGGCCGTAGCCTCAGGGTTTTTGTAGTACCCGACAAAGATGGTGGGGCCGCGTTTCAGCAACTCGCCATCGTCGGCAATCTTATATTCAATGCAGCTTACCGGTTTGCCGACAGTTCCGAGCTTGATGTCGTCGCCCATGTGGATGAAGGAGAGGCCCGTGCACTCGGTCATGCCGTAGCCTTCCTTCGCAATGATGCCTATCGCATGAAAGAAGCGCAGGACCTCAGGGCTCACCTTGGCCGCGGCTGCGAAACAGAGCTTTGCTTTTCTCAGTCCCACGTAGTTCTGCAGGGCCCGGAACATCAACAGGTATCCGATCCACCAGGCCAACTTCAGCCCCGGATTGACGTTCCGTTTTGCCAATCTCAGGTCCGCCGTCCGGTATCCGACCCTCATGCACCTGTCGAACAACCATCGCTTGGTCCTGGAGGAATCCTGGATAGTGACGACAATGGAGTTTTGGAGTTTCTCCCATATCCGCGGAACCCCCAGAAAAATGGTGGGCGCTATCTCTCGCAGATCGTTCTGGATAGTGGCAATGCTTTCAGCGAAGCTCACGGTAAGGCCGACATAAATCGGGAGGTACAGACTAAAAATCTGTTCAGCCACATGGCACAGGGGGAGGTACGAAACGACCGTATCACCAGCCGTGGTCTCCAGGGCCTCGCTCGTTGCCAGAGCCGAAGCTTCGACGTTAAGGTGATTGACCATAGCCCCCTTTGGCGCTCCCGTCGTCCCGGAGGTGTAGATCATTATGCACACGTCCTCGGCTTTGCCTTTCCGGACTTCGTCGAGGAACAGATTCGGGTGGTCGAGCTCCACCTCCTTGCCCAACGTTTCAACCTCCTTAAAGGACAGGATATTCTCCTTGGGGTAACGCCTCAATCCCTTCATGTCTTTCACGATGAGCTTCGTGAGCATCGGGAGGTCGTCGATCACTTCGAGGATCTTGTCGGTCTGCTCCTGATCCTCACAGACAACGATCACCGAATCGGAATGCTTGACCACGTAATGGACTTCCGGATAGGGACTCGTGGGGTACACGCCAAGAGTGATGCCGCCGAGACACATGCTGGCCAGGTCCGCGTAGAGCCATTCGCGGCAGTTCTCGCTGATAATTGCCAGGTGATCCCCTCGCCTAAATCCCAGGCGATGAAGTCCCAGCGCAAAATGCTTGACATGATCGAGGTATTGTTTCCAGGTGACGCGCTGCCAGATACCGAGGTCCTTCTCCCTCAGGGCCAACGAATCGCCACGTTCAGCCACACGCTCGAGAAATACCTGGGGCAGGGTTTTCCCGCTCAACTCAGCCATCGTTTCCTCCGCTTGTAATGCTTCACATCGCGGTAGCTGGACTTGGCGGCCGCGTGTCCCACCCCCAGATAGAATTCCTGGACATCCGAGTCTTCCAGGAGAACGCTCACGTGTCCGTCCAGAACCACGCGGCCGTTCTCCATGATGTAGCCGTAAGAGCTGATCTCCAATGCCATTTGGGCGTTTTGCTCGACGAGAAGCATGGTGGTGCCCTCGTTCCGATTGATCCTGGAGATGATCCCGAAGATCTCATCCACCAGCATGGGAGCCAACCCCAAGGATGGCTCATCCAGCATGAGCAGCTTGGGTCGGGCCAGGAGCGCCCTGCTCATGGCCAACATCTGCTGCTCCCCGCCGCTCAGGTAGCCCGCTTTCTGACCCACGCGGGGCTTCAACAAAGGAAAGTAGTCAAAGCACCTTGCCAGATCCTGCTTTACTTCGGCCCGGTCGCGGCGGGTATACGCGCCGCACACCAGGTTTTCCTCGACGGTGAGGTCCTCGAAGATACGTCGGCCCTCCATGACCTGGAAAATGCCTTGCCGTACAATCTTATGGGGAGCCATGCCGGCCAGAGATCGGCCCTGGTACGTAATTCTCCCATCCGTGATCTCCCCGTCCTCCAGAGGCAAGAACCCGCTGATGGCCTTGAGGGTCGTGCTTTTCCCCGCGCCGTTGGATCCCAGCAAGGCCACGATGGCGGTCCGATCCACTTTCAGGGAAAGGCCTTTGAGAACAAGGCTCACGTTGTTGTAAATGACTTCTATGTTGTACACCTCGAGGATCGGCTCCAAGAGACCCTCCACGTTACCGGTTGCATACCGGGTCAGAGAGCATCGGCATGAGTGCGTTCCTGATTTCAGCCCCGCCCGTCGGTCAATGCCGGTCTCGATGAGGCCCGAGTCCGAGTCTCGGGCCTCGCGGTTGCACCTAGTCCAGGTAGATCCAGTCGGAAACCGGCACAAACTTGCCGCCCTTGGCCCGGTAGACCCTGCCGACGCCGGTCGAATTAGATTCTTTGAAGCTGATCTTGCCGAATCCGTGGGTATCCCAGTCTTTGATCTGCGGTATCATTTTGGCGAGGTTCTCACCGGTAATCGGCAACTTTTTATCGTTACACATCTTCGCCAGCTTCGCAAAGACCATGCCGGTAAACCATCCCTGCATGTACGAGGTGGGGCGGTACTTCATCGCGGGATGATGCTTTTTGTTGTATTCCCGGATCGTCTTGATGATGGGCACGTCTTTCTCGTACCAGTAGGCGAACGGACACACGCCCATATAACCATCACCGTCAGGACCCAGCTTGTCGAGGATCATCTTGCTCATGGCCCAGAAGGTTCCCATAAACGTGATGTCCAGCCCGTAGTCCTTGGCGCCGCGGATCACCTGCGGGATGGGCGGAACCACGTAGCCTTGGAAGATGCAGAAGTCGGGCTTCGTGCGTTTGAGCTCCAACAATTGACTGGTGAGATCCAAGGAGCCGCCCGCCTTGGTGACCAACTCGGCCACAACCTCTACGCCCAATTTTTTGGCCATTTCCTTGGCAGCCGGAATCGGGTCGCGACCGAACTCGGAATCACTGTGAAAGAAGGCCACTCTCGGTTTCCCGCCTTTCTTCTTGGGATGGGCCGCGATGTACTTGAGCAGGATCCCGAACTGCTGTGCGTATGTGGGGCCACTCACGCAAATGTACGGGTTTTTCTTACGATTGGCCAATTCCGCTGAGAAGCTGGTGGAACCGTAGAGAACGTGATAGCGCTTGTTAATCTCCTCGGCCATTGCCTTTCCCAGACCTGTAGACTCGCCGTACATCATCACCGGTTTCTCCTGAGCCATGAGTTTTTTGAACCCCGCGATCGCCCTCTTCAGATTGTAACCGGTGTCTTCATAGAAGTACTTGAACTTCTTGCCGCCCACACCACCCTGATCGTTGGCATAGTTCAGGCTGTCCATCAATCCTTCGTTGATGTGCTTGCCGGCAAACGCGAAGGGACCGGTGATCGGCTGGCACGCCCCGACCTTGATGAACTCCTCTGCGAAAGCCGGACCCGCGAACAAACACACACAGAGGACCAGCACCAGAGCAATGACGCTTCTTCCTGGATTCATAGATTCCTCCTTCCTTGATTGGTTGTCGGTTTGGCAGCGCAGGAGCCACGCACACCCTATACGGGAAGCTGACTGCCGCGCGCATGCCTCCTGCTGTTGAATCGAGCTCCCATAGCTAGTGCTCAAAGGGCCATAGCCGAAAATAATCTTTCACGCGACGCCATATCTCGGCCAGCCCGTGAGGCTCAAAGACCAGGAAAGCCACAATGAGGACGCCAAAGACCACCTGCTGCAAGGGAAACAGATAGTTCATGCCTTCCGGGAAGATCTCCGCCAGCATGCCCACCACATTTGTCAGCACTTCGGGGACCACCGTCATGAAAATGGCGCCGAAAATGGCGCCGAGAATGCTCCCCATCCCGCCCACAATGATCATAGCCAAAAAGCGAATGCTCTCGCTCAGGGGAAAGTGCTCCGGTGTCACGGTCTTGAGGAAGTTTACCCAGAGGCACCCCGCCACCCCGGCCATAAAAGAGCTGACCGCGAAGGCATACATCTTGTACGTAAAGAGGTTTATGCCCATCAACTCGGCCGATATGTCACGATCCCGAATCGCTATGAAGGCCCTGCCAAGACGCGTACGGAACAGGTTGCGGCCCGCGGTCACGCAAATCACGACAACCGCGAGTGTGGCCCAGTAGAATTTGAATTCATTGTCCAGTGCCAAACCGAACACGGTCGGCGCGGGCAGATTGATTCCTCGGATGCCGCCGGTCAGGGATTCCCAGTGCATGAAGATGAATTCGAAAATCACCTGGGCCGCGAGCGTCGCGATGCACAGGTACAGACCCTTCATACGCATGGAAGGACCTCCCACCAGCATCCCGAAAAAGGCCGCGGAAAATCCGGATAACGGCAGGCAGAGTAAGAACGGCACATTCAAACGGGTGGTGAGAATGGCCGCGGTGTATGCGCCTATGCCTACGAACGCGGCATGCCCCAACGATATTTGCCCGGCAAACCCGGTGAGAATATTGAGTCCCACCGCGGCTACCACCGCCACGCCCACCAGGTTGGCCATGTAGAGAAGATAATCGCCCGCGAGGAACGGAAAGATCAGGAGGCACACGAAGAGAACCCCAAGCCAGAAACGAGATGTGGGAGTCCTGAAGACCGCCTCATCCGCGGCATACGTTTCTTTGTAATCGCCGATGCGCATCTCTCACTGCCTCTCCGACTAGAGCCTCTCGATCTCCTCCTTGCCAAACAAACCGTATGGCTTGACCAGGAGGATCAACACCAGCACCACGAAGGGAGCAACTCCCTTTGCTCCTCCACCGACGTAGGAGTCCAGATACCCTCCGGCAAGGTTCTCCACGATTCCGACGATGAAACCTCCGACCACCGCGCCGCCTATCGAGTCCAACCCTCCCAGGATGACCACGGGGAATATCTTGAGCCCGACATGAGCCACACTTGGATGAACCCCGCCTGTATTGGCAATGATGATGCCTCCCAAAGAAGCCGCAATCGCGCCAAAGGCCCACGAGAGGGTGAACATCGACTTCACGTTGATACCCATGGAGAAGGAAGCCATCTGATCATCCGCGGTTGCCCGCATGGCTACGCCCACCTTGGCGTACTTGAACAGAAGCGCAAAAACGAGCACCGCTACAACGGCAAGCACGCAGCCATAGAAGAGATTTGACCGTATGATGATTTCGCCGATGACAATGGGAGATCGGGGGAAGAGCGGGGGAAAACTGCGGTAGTCAGCACCCCAGATCAGATCCGCGAGACCCATGAGGATGGAGCTTAATCCTATGGTGACCATCACGATGCTGATAGTGGGCTGGCCCAGCATGTGCCGCAGGATGAGCCGCTCGACCGACAAACCCAAAAGCGCGGCAAATGCCATGACGATCAGAAATGCCGGTACAGCGGGCGCGCCCATGAATACCATGGCCGTGTAGCAAAAATAGGCCCCTATCACCATGAACTCGCCAGTGGCGAAGTTGATGATGCTGGTGGCTTTATAGATGAGCACGAAGCCCAGCGCGATGAGGGCGTACACGCCCCCGACCGCCAAGCCACTGACCACGAGCTGCAGGAATATGTCCATCACGCGCCCTTTTTCTCTCCCAGATAGGCCTGAACAACCTCCGGGTGAGTCTGGACCTCGTCAGGCCTGCCTTCGACCAGTTTCCGGCCGAAATTCAAGACCAACACGCGCTCGGAGATGTCCATGATCACTTTCATGTCGTGCTCGATGAGCACGATGGTGACATTCCGTTCCTCGTTGATATCCAGTATGAAGCGGGCCATGTCTTCGGTCTCCTCCGCATTCATACCGGCTACCGGCTCGTCCATGAGAAGCACCTTCGGCCGCATTGCCAACGCGCGACCGAGCTCCACCCGCTTTTGCAGACCGTAAGGCAGGGCTCCCACCGATCGCTTGCGGATGGCCTCGATCTCGAGGAAGTCGATGACCTCTTCTTCCACCCGGTGCCGCAGCTCCATCTCTTCTCGCTGCGCGGAGCCCCAGTACCACAGAGCTGAAAAAAGGCCGGTCTTGCCATGGGCGTGTGCGCCGAGCTTGATATTGTCCAATACGGTCATTCCCCGATAGAGGGCTATGTTCTGAAAGGTGCGTCCAAGGCCGAGTGCGGCGCGGCGATCACCCTTCAGGGAGGTGATGTCACGCCCCTCGAAAAAAACCCGACACCTCGGACAAGACCTTCAGCCCCCCAAAGGAAAGTGACAGACGCTCGACGGAAAGAATGCTCCTTGCTTCAGGTTCCCTTGGCTGCCTGCAAGCCGGGCTCGAGGGCGGATCATTCTCGACAATGGCAGCGGCCTCGGAGGAGAGGAGAAGCGGGTCTCCGCACCGGCGAGGCTTGTAGTGCTCACCTCGACAATCGGCAGCCTGCACTGAAGAGCTGCTGCAGACCTTTAGTCATCCACCGTTCCGAAGCTGAAGAAGTCAGGCTTGTCCGGAGTCGACATCGCAGTGACGGTTACCGCTACCTCCCCACTATCACTGCCCAATCTTGGTATATTATGGAAGTCGTTCGGCACGACGTAGTCGAGACCCCGCTGGACCAGGCCCGTGTCCCCGTTGCTGATGAATCCGGCGAACGCGTGAGCTCGGTTGGCAAGGTCGAGAAAAGGAATGGTATCGGACGCGGCTTTGCATGGCAGAGGGAAGAACACTTTGAGATACCTTTCAGGTTGGTATGTGTGACCCGGTCCCCACGAGAGACGGGCCGGACTCGTGGTCTGCCGATACTCGAGCCGTTGACAAGAGTCACCCTGTACTCGGGTGGGGAACGCCTGTCATCATATTCAGGATAATGCATCTGGGTCGCCCTGCTGCCCCGGATACGCACAGGGTTGGACGGCGCACGGTTGACCTGTATCTCAAACCTGCTCCCGAAAGAGTGCTCTCTCGCAGCCTTGCGCGTCGCATCGCTTCCTGCCGGCCCTGCCATATTCGCTCCCCCGACATACGATTCGGTTCGCGTCGGCCGAACCTCCCCGGGAAGGACATGGCAGCCGCTCTCAACAGCACGCGGATTGTCCATCACCCTGAAACGTACCCCTCCCTCGTTTCCTGTAACGTTCAGACCCCGGGGGCGGTCACCACCCGAAGACGGCCCGGTAATACTTTGCCAATGGGAAACCTGCGCGATCGGCACGCTGAACCATATAAGCATATTCCCTCAAGGCGTGGCAAGTGATTCTCGCGACTGCCTCCAACAGCTCCTTGATAAGCCACGAGCTTGAGGGTTTTACCTCCTCGCCGGAGTGAGAAATGTCCGAGCATCTGCCGCGCGACTCATGGATCGGCCCGCTCCGGTGTCAACAACACCACCCCCGACCATCCCCCGATGTCACTTCATTTCTTGGACTATATCAGGAGGTTGCCGTGAACAAGATACTCCCTGGATTCACTGCCGCATTATTCGGGATCAAACCGGTTCAAGAATGACCAGACAGTGATCATCCCCCTTGGCCACACTCTTCTCTATCGTCACACGAATCTCTTGACCGCATGCCATCTGGAGTATTCCCGTATCCACAGCCATCAGCGCCTTGCAAACACTCAGGCCCTTTCCCTGGAGACCGAGGGGACAGCGTTCGCCAATGACAACAGCTCGTTTGTCGGTGAGGGAAACTATCTTCGCGGGCGTTTTGCTCTGTTGTGACGCGGCAACGAAGGCTTCCACGCCCGTGGCAAAGGATCGCCGGCTCAACGCGGACGCCAACGTCTCGCCGAGAGCCAGGCCTCTCCGGGCGCACAGATCTCGAATGATCGTTTCCGCCTCCTCGCCGAAACGGTCGATCATGGCCGCACAGAGTGCTCCGAAGGCGTGGTTGGGATCGACCAAGTTCGTCGAATCTCGCCCTTCTTTCATCAAGCGCCTCGCTCGCGGGGATGTTTCCGGTAATGATTGCCCCGATGACAGTTTCCGCTCAGAGTCTTGCATCAAGGAACTGAACAAATTGGTCCGCGGTGCTGCCTGGTCCGAACACGCCTTCTATGTCCATCGAAGCCAACTCAGGCTTGTCATCGTCGGGAATGATCCCGCCGACTACGATGAGGATATCTTCTCGGCCCTCGTTCTTTAGGCCTTCCTTGACCCGGCGCAGCACGGGCATGTGTCCCAGACACGAGCTGGAAAGGCCGATCACGTCCACATCCTCCTGGACGGCCGTGTTCACGATCTCCTCCGGATAGAGAAAATTGGTGTAAATCACCTCGTAACCGCTCTCCCGGAGTTTGGTGGCGATATAGCGAACACCGCGATCGTGACAGTCCTGTTCCGGTTTCGTCAAAAGAATCCGTCTCGTCATATCTGCCATATGGTTTCTTCCTCCCGATTCCACCGGCCTCGACCCGTCAAGGGGCCGCGTTCGTCAGGCTTAACATGCCGGCGCAAGCACGGCCGAATTTATCCAGCCCAAGCTCTCTTTCATCGCCTCCATCAACTCGCCGCTCGTGGCGTCACATCGTGCCGCCTCGATCATCTTGGGAATGAGCGTGTGGTCATTCTCCCCCTCCCTGAACCTGATCATGGTTTCCTTGAGCTCATCCATAGCCGCTTTGAGCTTCTTGTCGTCACGGGCTTCTTTGTAGGCCGTGTCCCTCTCCTGCTGGATTCTCGCAGTATCGGGATTGATTTTGTACAGAGGGATCTTGTGTTCTTCGTCCATGCAGTACTTGTTCACTCCGATGACCACCTGACGTCCTGAATCCACCGCGTCCTTCCACTTCCGGGCTGAAGTCTCGACAATGCTGCGGATGTACCCCGATTCCCAGGCTTCGACGAATCCTCCCTGCTCTTCGATCTTGTCAATAAGCTCCTGAGCCTTCTTCTCGAGCTCCGCGGTCAGCCATTCGACATAGTACGATCCGCCCAAAGGATCGGTCACTTTGTTCACGTTGGTCTCCTCCGCGACCACCTGCTGGATGCGAAGCGCCAGTCGCGCGGCCTCTTCGGAAGGTATGGCCAATGCCTCGTCGTACCCGGGGATCTCCATGGCCTGCACCCCGGACAAGGCCGCGCCCAGACCCTGGATCGTCGTACGGATCAGATTGACCAGAGGCTGTTGCGCGGTGAGCATCGCCCCTGACGTATGGGTATGGATGCGAACGTGCATGCTCTGAGGCTGGCCGGCGCCAAAGAGATCGGATTTGTCTTGGCCCAGATCTTTCTCAACGCCCTGATCTTGGCGATCTCCTCGAAGAAGTCATTGCCCTGGGAGATCTGAAAACCGAACCGCCCCAGGAATTCGTCCGGCTTCAATCCGAGCTCCAAGCAACGGCGGGTAATGGACATCCCTGCCGAGACAATGATCGCCACCTCCTCGAATGCGTTTGCACCCGCTTCTTCAATGCCGTAGCCGAAAAGGTTGGTCGTGTTCCAGCGAGGCATGTTCTTTGAACAGAACCAGATCAGCTCCGCGGCCATCCGGTCGCACAGTTTGGGTGGAAAGCTAGCGAGTCCCGAGGTCACATTGTACGTATGATACCAGTTCATGGTGTTGCCGCGCAGTTGATCGGGCGTGTAACCCCTTTTTTCCGCGTACGCGAGGAAGACGGCAAAGATGGGCAGTGTCTGATTCATGGTGATGTGGACGACATTGGTCTTATCCAACGGGATGTCCTTGAGCAGGATCTCCATGGTCGGAACCGAATAGACATTCATGCCGCATTCCCCGATTCGGCCCTCTGCTCCCCGATCGGACGGATCGAATCCTCCGTGCGTTGCCAGGTCGTAGACCAGGT
>JARRRG010000083.1:0-6953 GCA_037380965.1 Deltaproteobacteria bacterium | reverse complement strand
CCGCCGGAACCGACTCCAAGATACCGCTCGGGCCGGGCAAGACCGAGCTGGTCGAAGAACACCTCGCTCATTTCCCGGTCGTAATGCTGACCCGTGTGAACGGTCACGTGGCGCAGCTCCGGATAGTTCCCCAGCTCGCGCTCGATCGGAGCGATCTTCATGAAGTTTGGGCGTGCGCCTACAACGCTGACGATCTTTCTTTTCATCGGATATGAGAAGAGACGGGCAGGGAATGGGATCAGAGTGATGCGCAGCGGGTATGCGGCCCGTGCGAGGACGTGACCCGGTTCACGGTCAGGTAGTTTTTGCGGGTGCGTGCCCAAGGACTTGCTGGATGACTTCCTCCACTCTCGCCAGGGACACGGGTTTGCGCATGACCTCGTCCACCCCGTTCTCCGCGACCTTCCGGTCTTCGTCCACCTGATGTCCCCAGCCGGTGAGAAGAATGAACGGCGTTTTGGGCACGCCCTTTTCCTCGCACCTGGTCTTGATTGCCTTGGCCACCTGCCAGCCGTTCATCCGCGGCATTCCCAGGTCACAGATCACCACGTCCACCGGCCGCTGGTCAAAGATATCCAGGGCCTCGGGCCCGGACAAGGCAGCGAGGACTTCATGTCCCACTTCCTTGAGTCCGTCCCGGAGCATGCCCACGATATGTTTCATGTCGTCTACGACGAGAATATTGAGGTTCGCGTTCAGATCCTGTTTGGGACTCGCTTCCTCTTCCTCAAAGGATTCCCGCGCAAGAGGCAAGCGGACGGTTACCGTCGTCCCTTTTCCCTCCTCGCTCACCAGGGAAAGCTTTCCATTGTGCCGCTTGACGATGCCGAGACTCGTGGCGAGGCCCATACCGGTGGCCTGGTACCCTTTGGTCGACCAGAAGGGCTCGAAGGCCTTTGCCACATCCGCTCTGGGAATACCGACACCGGTATCATCGATTTGAAGCAGAACATTGGTCTGCTCTATAACGTTCTTGAGCTTTATCTCCCCGCCCTGAGGCAATGCTTCCACCGCGTTCCTGATGAGATTGACCGCGACGCCGAAGAGCTCGTCTTCGTTTCCTTTCACCAGGCAATCATTCTCGAGGTATCGGTAGAAGAGTAAATTTATCCCTTCTCTCTCGGTACTGGTTTGCCACCAGGAGCGGCTCACCTCGATAGCCCGCTCCACGGTTTGCGACAAATCGAAGACCTTACCCCGATCCACAGTGCCGGCGTCTCGGATGCGAGCGAAGTCTTGCAGGTTTCTGACCGTTTCAGCCCCGTACTTCGAACTTGCCACGATTCGCTCGAGGTTTTTCCTGATCTCGGCAAGGTTTCCTTCGTCAAGATTGGTTAATGCGACCTGTGCGCCGCCGAGCACGATCTGGAGCACATTGTTGAAGTTGTGGGCCACGCCGCCGGCCATCTCGCCCACCGCTTTAATGCGCTCGCTCTGGAGAATCGCTTCCTCGGCCCGTCTTCGTTCGGTGATGTCTCTCAGAATGACGAGAATCCCGGCTTCATTTCCTTCAGGGTCATGATACCGGGACGCACTGATGCTCACGTCAATCTCGCTGCCGTCCTTTCGGTAGCGCTTGGTCTCGAAGGCGGAAAAGGGTGTGCCCTCCTGCATGAGCTCGGTGAGTACGGAGGTGCTCGTCTCCCGCTCGGATTCGGGGAGGTACGGAATCTGCCTGTCCTTGAGTTCAGCGAGGTCCCATCCAAAAATCTTGGTGAACGAATCGTTGACGTACCGGGTTTTCCCGTCCATGTCGTAGAGCACGATGGCATCAGGTGAGGAATTGAGCAGAGATCGATACATCTCTTGCGATCGCTGGGATTCCTCGAAGAGCTCCCGATATATTTTTTCGCTCTCCCTGAGCGCTTCTTCTCTCCGTTCACCCTCGGCAATTTCGCGGTGAAGCTTTTCTATTGTCTCCTCGAGTTCCGCGGTTCGTTCCAGGACCTGGCGCTTCAGTTCATTTCGGATCTCTTCGAGCTGATCTTCATGCTGTTTGATCAGCAGAAGCTTCTCCTTTTCAGCGCTGAGGTCCTCGAGAAGGACAAGGACGACCTTTCCCGTTCGCGTCTTGAGGGACCGAAAGTGCAGGCGGACGAATATCTTGTGTTTTACCGTGCCGATTGTCCCGAGGCTCACCAGAGGCGTGGTATGCAGCAAGGAGTCTTCAACCAATAACTGAGCCTTGAGGGCCTCTTCCTGGTCCGGAAAGAGCGAAGAAAAGGGGGAGCCCTTGATCCCTCCGAAGCTCGCTTCGATCTTGCGACACGATTTGTTGACAAAAATTATGCGGTAGGATTTGTCCACCAGCAATGCGGGGAATGGGAGGACATGCAATAATTTCGTGAATGCCTTTGCGCCGGACGCGGTCGGATCGAAGTCGCCTGCCGAGGTCACCGGTTTTGACGGGGATTCCTTGGGGCGGCTGTGCCGGTCACTGTCCTCCGCCGGATCGTGAGGATGCCCGTGGCGCTCGTCATCCGTGCCGGCAGGGGAGGCTATGTGCTCCTGTTCTTCCATTCACGAAACTTTCCGTGGCTTCATCGGCTTCAGCGGCCGCGGATACCGGACACCGCCGCGACGCGATTCGGTTTGCCGACCGGCCTCGACAAGAGGCGTTTCCTATGTTCTGAGCGTGACTTCCCCACTCGAGTTTTCTCCAGGCGTCTTTGTCTCCCGGGTCACGTTCCGTATTGCTTCAAGCAACTTCGCGATGACGACGGGCTTGTCCACGACCGCGTCCACGCCGGATTCGACGATTTTGTCCTTTTCCGCGATCTGACCGCCCCAACCGGTCAACAGAATAAAGGGGGTTTTGGGTTTCCCTCGCGCCAGGCAGATGGTACGGATTCGCTTCCCCACCTCCCAGCCGTTCATTTCCGGCATGCCGAGGTCGGAGATGACGACGTCGACCTCGGTTTCCTGGTAGAGTTGCATCCCTTCCTTACCCGATTGGGCCGTGAAAATTGTCTGCCCGTATTGCGTCAGTCCTTCCTTCAGTATAGTGACGACGGCTTCCATGTCGTCGATCACCAGGATGCGGAGCTTTGAGCCGAGCTCCTGCTCGGACTCGGGCGGGCTGATCTCCCGGGATTTCTCGGCAAGCGGCAATCGGACGGTGAAGGTCGCTCCCTTGCCTTGCTCGCTGTGAACGGAGATTTTTCCCTGATGCCGTTTCACGATCGCGTAACAGGTAGCGAGTCCCATTCCGGTGCCGTCAACGCCTTTGGTGGTCCAGAACGGCTCGAACAATTTCCCGAGATTCTCCTTGGGGATACCAATGCCGTTGTCCTGGATTTGCAGGAGTACCTCCGCCTGTGCCACACGGGTTCTGACCCTGATCTCTCCTCCCCCGGGCAGGGCCTCGGCTGCATTTTTCATCAGGTTGATGACCACTTCAAAGACTTCGTTCTCTTTCCCTTTCACCAGGCATCCGCTCTCGAGCTTCCGACGCACGGTTACGCTGATTCCTTCCTTTTCCGGCCGAGTCCGCCACCAGGGCTTGCTCACTTCAATGGCTTCGCTGACCGCGTCGGAGATGTCGAACACTTTGCCTTCCACGAGCTCTTCGTCCACTTGCACGCGGGAAAAGTCCTGGAGCCGCCTCACGGTTTCCGCTCCCAGGCGTGAGCTCTGGAGGATCTGGTCGACGTTCTTTTTCGTCTCCGAGAGATTGCGGAGCTCGAGATGGGCCAGGGCCATCTGGGCCCGCCCCATGAGAACTTGCAGCAGATTGTTGAAGTTGTGCGCGACCCCTCCGGCCATATCTCCCACCGCCTTGATGCGTGCGGTTTGAAGGAGCGTCTCTTCGGCCTTCTTGATGTCGGTGATATCCTGGATCACCGATATCTTGGACAAACTGCCGTCGGGATGTCGGATCGGCGAGTTCACGATATAATACCAGCGGTTGTCCCTCGGACTGAGCACTTCTCCGCGGACGGTTTCTCCCCGCAGCGACTTCTCCATGGTGCACCAGGAACAGATGTTGTCCTGATCGTGAATCGTCTCATAGCACTTCATTCCGACCGGGTTATAGCCCGTGCGGTCTATAAGGCGCTGATTGGCGAACTCGATCTCGTAATCTTCCGAGCAGATGAAGATCATGCCGTCGTAGGCTTCCACGATGGCTCGATACTTCGCCCACGACTCTTCCCGGGCTTCTTCCGCTCGCGTCCGCTGGACAATTTCGCGGTTGAGCTGCTCGTTGGCCTTTTGGAGCTCCTCCTGATGCTTCTTTTCCAGGAGAAGTTGCGCCTTCTCCAACGTCAAATCCTCGACGAGCACGATGATCAACTGCTGCTCTTTGACCCTGACAGAGCGGAGATGCGCTCGGCCCCACATTCCCGAGCGGCCGACCTCAATCCGCCCTTCGAATATGGCGGGCTTCCGTGAAAAGAACACCTCTCTCAAGGCCTCGGTCGCGCCTTTTCCTTCGATGGGGTCCGGGAAAAGATCGGCGAAATCGCGGTCCATGACCTCTTTGTATGTGGGCGATACCTTGCCCAGGGCGCTGTTGACAAAAACGATCTTGTGATACTTGTCGATGAAAAAAGCGGGGATGGGCAAAGCTCGCAAAAGCTTGCCCAGTGCCGTCCGTTTAATTGCCCGAAGATCGAAGCTGCCGGAATCGGTCAACTCTTCGAGCAGAGACGGTTCAATCAAGTCGATCGAATGAGTCAGAACATCCGCATCCTCCCGCTGCGTCAGAGGTCTTTTCGTGGTATCCGATTCGTTCGGTCCCGGAATTTCCCGATCACTCATCTCCAAGGCCCTTATCTGTGACGAACTTCTCGTGTTAGACCTGCAATAAGTCGTTATTTTAAAAGGTTTTGCGAACTATGTCAACCAAAACTTAATATTGAATCCCATCTGCCCGCGCGGTTTCCCAACTCAGTCATGGATCGTGCGAAGATTGGGGCAACACCGCGCTGCGAGCAGTCCCGGCGATATCGTCGCGCGCTGACAGAGCTGAAAAATGAATGTCACGTACGCGTGGTCGATTGCAAACCTGCTCCGATATGAGGTGATTCGAGCCCGTACGCGGCTCGGTTTGCAGGATCAAGAGCTTGTAGTCGATGAACAATACTGATAGGCTGATACGCGTACGTGCTGTTTCCCTCCGAATTTCCCCTGATGCCGATCACGATGGCATGATCACGGGAGGTCCGTCTCATGACCACTATCGCGCGGATCGAGCTGTTCCACGTGGCCATACCGCTGCCCGAACGCTTCTACCCGAGCTGGATTCCCGGTTTCCCGCAGACGGAGAACCGATTCACGCTCATAAAAGTGATTACCGACGATGGGGTCGAAGGATACAGCGCGGGTCCCGCGATGGGTAAGGAACGCGCCGGTCTTGGCGAATTGTTGGGTCCGTACCTCATCGGTGAAGACGCGACGGATATTGATCTCGTGCAGCAGCGTCTGCGGGAAGTCTCGTACCTCGGATGGCGCAACTACTGGGTGGAGCCGGCCTTCTGGGATATCAAGGGCAAGATTGCCGGTAAGCCGGTTTGCGAGCTGCTCGGAGGACAGCCGTGCCCGGTTCGGGTCTACGCCTCGACCGGTGAGGTAAAAACACCGGACGCTCGGATTGAGGAAGCTGAGGCACGGTACGCTGAAGGTTTCCGTTCGATCAAGCTCCGGGTCCATGATTTTGATGAAGCAGTTGACGCGGCACAGGTACAGGAGACCGCGAAGGCAGTGGGCCACAAGATGAAGATCGGCGTGGACGCCAATCAGGGCTGGCGTGTCACGGTGATCGGAGATGCGCCGCTGTGGAATCTTGACCGTGCCAAACGTTTTGCCGATGTCTGCCGGGACGCGGGCGTCGCGTGGCTGGAAGAACCGCTCCCCATGGACGCGTATGACGACCTGACCGAGCTGACCTCCTACAGCAGGGTCCCCACTGCAGGAGGAGAGCTGCACACGTCGGGTCTGCCGGAGCTCACCTACATGATTCAGCGGCGGTGCTACGATATCTTTCAGCCCGATGCGCTCTTTGCCGGAGGAATCGCGCAGGCCTTTGCGGTTGCCCGGCTCTGTCGGAAACATGGGCTGATATACACGCCGCACACATGGACCAACGGCATCGGACTCGCGGTCAATCTCCAGGTGATGGCGGCCGGCTCCTTTGCCCAAGAAACGGAGCTCGAGTATCCGTACAGCCCGCCCGGATGGACCGTGGAAGCCCGCGACGGCATCCTCGAGCAACCCTTCTTCCACGAGAACGGCGTGCTTCAAACGCCCGCGCTCCCGGGGCTTGGCATCACCATCGACCGTCAGGCGCTCCGCCGGTACGGTAAACGCTTCTTTGTGATGGATCGCAAACGTCTCATCTGGTTTTCCCTGCGAACCCGAGGGATATCGGTGTCCCGGGAGATTGACCGAACTCGCCGGAAGAAACGGTCAAAGAGGCGCAGGGAACGCGCGCCTGATGCATGAAAAAGACCACAACCCGCGTGAAGGGAAGAATATCTTGACAAGCATTGTTGCAAGAGTCTAATCATGCAATACTTGCTGGAGATTTCGTTCGCGGGATGACCGAATTGTGACTCTGTTTCACCGCGAGATTGTATCGTTGCCCCGTGATACGTGACGAAACGTGCTCTCTAACCAAAGGCCGCGGCGCGAAGTTACGAGCTGCACCAAGTGAACGCGGCTCCCGTGTTAAACGGAACCGGCCGCGGGCATGAGTCAGGGAGATTCCAATGGCAGCAAAGAAACCAGGTCCCGGCACCAGGAAGAAGGCCACGACCGCTCGGAAGAAGAGCACGTCCTCGAAGAAACCGAAAGCGCCCGCGGCTTCAGCCGGTAGACAGAAGGCCGGGAAAGCAAGTGGGTCTGACTTCCCGATCGTGGGGATCGGCGCTTCTGCTGGGGGATTGGAGGCCTTCGAGCAGTTCTTCACGTACATGCCTCCGGATAGCGGGATGGCCTTTGTTCTCGTTCAG
>JARRRG010000082.1:0-8829 GCA_037380965.1 Deltaproteobacteria bacterium | reverse complement strand
CAGCCATCGTTTCTCCACAGTGAGAATGGCCGACCGGATCTATGTCATGCATCAGGGACGAATCATCGAATCCGGTTCCCACGAGGAGCTGATGGCTCGCGCTGGAACCTATGCCGACTGGTACAATATGCAGGCGGGAGCCTGGATTTGAATTCTCTCTCACCAATCGTGGGCGGGGGCTTATTTCGGGCGATTGCAGGACCGCGACCAACGAGGAACCGACTGCCAAACCCTTGAAGCCTGAACTGAGGCACGCTCGTGTCAGGGATGCATGGAGGAGTCGCGGGCAATCCGGTGCGCCATGCTTGACACAGCCAAGATAATCGCATAAGAGTGCTGCTCACCGTAACCAGCCAGATGGACAGAGTTGTCCAGCATGGATGGTGACGCGCTCTTTCACGATAAGAATTCCTGTCGCGCTGACTCCGCGTCCTCGGGGGGAGGTCAGAGCACCTTGGAAGTGGGGGTTCTCGATTTCGCAACCGCACGATTCACCGATTGAGGCCGGGCATGAGCTGGGAGGGCGACCAATGTCTCTTCGAGGGAAACCAGCTCCAAGCCGGCTCCTGGTATTCAGGGAACCGTCTCCTGGACGGGCCGTGCTCTAGGGTGCCGGCTCCGGCAAGGGCTTCGGTTTGAATCGTGTCAGCCCATGCAATGGCGCAGGAACTCAAGGAGCGCGCTACTCGTTAATCGGAGGCGATCAGCAATGTATGTACGAGCCTATGCCAATCAACTCTTTTCATGGCAGTAACCCGTCAGACAATGCATTACCCGCGACTCAGAGCATCACATAAATCCGATTCGCCCCGCGTCCCACACGCGAGTGGAAAGGCCCCACCCTTTTCAATGCTGGTATGCCTCCTTGGTTCGATCTTCGTCTTGCTCGTCCCACTCTGGTTTGTAGCGGAGGACATACTCTCAGCTCAAGGACCGAAGAGCAATGTCCTCTTCCCTGCTCAGAACCTGGGATCCAACGACCTGAGGAACATGCTCTCATCATCAAACAGCATGGCCAGGGCGTATGCAATCCAGGAAATCGCCAAGAGGGGCGATCCGGCCGTCGAGACGGAGCTGATCAGGCTTTTGAACGACTCGAGTCCGGTGCAACTGAGCGAAGGACTCAAGCAAACCCGAGTGGCTGAACTCGCGAAGACGGCCCTGGTTCACATCATGCGGCTCCGGATTTGGCAGGCCCCCGATAACATTGGCCTGTTAGTCCCGTACCTCAAGGCAGCGATTACGGGCGGTTTGGGTGAGCGACAGGCAATTATCGAGATATTGGGCGAATTGAAAGAGCCGATGGCCAGACAATCGTTGGTAAAGATGGCCTCAGACCCGAATCCACTGATTCGGCAAGCCGTAGCTGATGCACTGGCCAAGCTGGAGTTGGAGAAACCTCGATTTATGAATTCCGTAATGCGACGAAAAATCGAGCTCACTTTGACGGCATGTTTAGTGATCATGACGGGGTGCGCTCTCTGGGCCGGTGTGACGTTCAAGTTTGATCGGGCCCACTTGAGAACGAGCCTGCTTTCCGTAATTCCTGTAGTGCTCCTCGCGTGGATCGTCTCATTGATTGTCCTGGATTTTTCCATAGGTGTTGCGGATGAGCGAGCTATTGATTCAGCAACAACGCAGAGGGACATAGTGGCCTTGAAAGCCATGAACTATCAACATATTACATATTACCCCGGGGACTCGTATGTGGCCCAATGCTTGGTGAAGAAAGGGACGGAAGATACCGTTCATTGCCTCACCCATCTGCTGGACGCGGCACCCGATGATATCCCGGGTTATACAAAAATTCTGAGCGATCGATCACGTTGGATACTATCAAGGATCATCGGAATTATCCAAACACTCACCCGCCTTACGAACGACCGGGATGAGGAGGTTCGGAAGAAGGCGACGGAAGCACTTGCCAAAGCAGCGCGTAGTCCGGTCTTGTGAGTACGCCGCCTCATGCAGGTGAGATTCTGCACGAACCGGACGGCCTTCCGCTGATTGGGATTGGCTGCTTCGAAGAGCTCTGCGGGGCGGTTGCTCCGACTCTTTTGGTCCAGGTGGACAACCTTTTCCGACGCGCTCGGCCCGGTCACGCGTATAGGTAATACGGGGAAGAACCGTGCGGACGAGGCATGCCCGAACTATAAATTTTGGACACAAGTTGACCGCTGAAGGGCAATGTATCGCTGTGCAGTCATCCGCCCGCTACAAGAGGAAAAATCTGAAGAGTGTCACCTTCGTTCAGTTCAGTACCCAAGCCGTCTCTAAGATGTCGGCAGTGTCTGCCATTGACCAAAATGAGACATTGAGGACGAATCTCACGAGTCTCGGGATCGAGAATTTTGTTCGCCCATATTGTTCCATACCTTTTGGAAAGCTCGACCAGCATCCCCCGAATGGTAACCGGGCCGGTTTCTATTTCTATTTCGCCATTGGAGGGCATGCCATCTTTTAAGTCGTAGAATGTTTTTACCCTAATCCTCATTTCACTAAGCTCCTGGAACAACACCGGATGCCCCAAGTAAGAGCGCTTCATTTCATCTTCTTAATTTCTTCATCCCTCAGGTGTTTCTTGAAAAGCTTCTCTGCGGAAGTCATCGGAAGGCTGTCACGGAACTCAATCCACTTGGGCGCCGCATAGGGTGATAGTTTTTGTTTGCAGAAATTAATAATTTCATCCGCGTCTATTCGTCCTCTATGCTGGTCTTTAAGTACGACAAAAGCCTTTATTCTCTCACTCCCGGGACGTTCCGGGTCAGGCAGACCGATGGTTACAGCCTGAGCAACTGCCGGATGCGCGAACAAAATGCTATCCACTGTGGTAGAATAGACCTTGAATCCGGACACGTTGATCATGTCCTTATCTCTGTCAACCAGGAAGAAGTAACCGTCCCCGTCAGCCTTGCACAGATCTCCTGTAGCCAACCAGCCGCCCTTGAGGCCCGAGCCGGGCACGGGCCAGTATCCTTTCATCACTTGTGGCCCGCGGACATAAAGTTCTCCTACTTCTCCGACGGACACCTCATGGCCCGTTTCCGGGTCCACGATTTTTGCGTCTGTATCCACAATGGGGAGTCCGATTGACTCGGACTTCTCAAACGGCATGAAGCCTGTCACCTTGGCAAAGCTCGATAGATTGAAGTGGGTCACCGGCCCTGTTTCTGTAAGGCCATAAGCCTCCGTAACCGGCATGCCGGTCTCTTTCCTGAAGGCCTTGGCTACCTCGGCGGGTAAGGGAGCGGCGCCTGAAGTAAAGGAAGTGTTCGTCCTGCCGATCTTTTTCTCGACCAGCTTCATGTACTGGGTGGGGACGAAGCTCGCGATAAAGGGCCTGTATTGTTTCAAGTATCCGACCACCGTATCATAATCCCTGGGGTCAGGGTTCAAGAGCATCTGAAGGCCCCAATATGTAGCAGCACGCATACACCAGTGCCCGTAGATGTGGAAGGTGGGAAGCGTGATCAGAATCGATGATTTTCCTTTAATCCCTCTCTCTAACGGACCCATCGCCCAGGGGAGAGACTGAATAGTGTTCGTCGCCAGGTTGTAATGGGTAAGCATCACTCCTTTCGGAGTGCCCGTCGATCCTCCTGTGAAAGCGAGAAGAGCCAGGTCTTCACGAGGCTCAAACTCTATCCTGGGAGGTTGAGGTTGAGACCGAGCTATAATGTCAAGCAGTCTCAGCACACCAGGCATTTCCCTCACAGAGGATTCCTCTGGCGAGAAATCCTGGAGCGCGGTAGCGATGATCGTCTTCAGTTCAGTCTCACCCTTTATTGAGCCGACAAGCTCCAACGCTCTATCCAGGCAGATTATAGTTTCAGCGCCCGATTCTCCGATCTCGTAAAGAAGCTCATGCTCCTTGTGAAGAGGGCTGCATGGAACATGAACGGCTCCGCTTTTCTGAATAGCAAAATCCGCTATTACGAATTGTGGAGAGGTCGGCAGAATAGTCGCAACCCTATCGCCTTTCTTTACGCCGAGCCCGGCCAGCGCTGCCGATAGCTTGTCTACAAGTTCCCGCAGCTCACCCCAGGTGATTTTTCTCCCCATAAAAACGCAAGCGGATTTGTTCGCATAGTCCTGAGTTGTGCGATCGAAGAAAGCGAATTGTGGTACTTCCGGGTATGGCTGCATACTTTTGGCAAGCTTAAAGGGACCCAGCTTATATCCACTGAGCCAGGGTTTGTCGGCGAACAGGCTCATGTTAGCTCTTCCCTTCCTCACCCACGATGTCCCCCAAGGACAGCTCCCTTAGCTTGGCAACAGTAGGTACGCCTGTCTGCTTGTCCCATCCCCTGGACTCGTAGTACGCATCCAGAAGAGGTTCCAGATCCACTGTGAGGCCCTGTGCCGGCCCGTCTGGGAGAGGTTCGTCCAGCAAACGCTTGGGCAAGGTGTCATCGGCACGGCTGCAACCTTCTCTCACATTGAATGCCCTCGAAAGATTAAAGATCCGCTCGCCTGCTTGCCTGAACTCGTTTTCGTCGAAGTCCCAACCAGTGGCATGCTCTATGACGGGAATCACGTCTTCGGCCATCAGCGCCATGCCCATGAATTTGCAGGCCCCAATCGCGTCAAAAACTGTCAGGGCATCCTCCAAATCTTTTACGACCTTCGCTTCCTTGGGATTCTCTATCATGGGGTCTTCTATGGTGCTTTCCGGAACGATGAGAAAGGGAATATCGATAAACGTGGGACCCTGGACATATGCGGTAATATGATCTCCTCCCCTGTTGGCCGTGGCAAAACCAAGCCCGGTTATCTTTGTCGCCCTGCAATCGTAGGCGGGAAGCTCCAGGCCTTTCACGTTCATAGCAAAGTCTTCACTTCCTCGGCCCAGTTTCTCCGCCATTCTTCGTGTACCTTCTGCCAGAAGATTACCGATGCCTTCTCTCTTTGCGATTTTGTGTATCAGCTCTACTACGACGTCTGCTTGACCGAATCTTATTTCCAGGCCTTCGGTTTCCTCCGGTGTCAGTATGCCCTTTTCGAAGCATTCCATTGCAAAAGCGATGGTGCTCCCGGTCGATATAGTATCCAGGCCGTATTCATTGCAGAGATTATTGGCGTAGGTGATCGCTCTCAAGTCGGAGATATCGCACATTGGGCCAAGACTCCCAATAGTCTCGTATTCTGGTCCTTCACCCTTGCAAGCGTATTTTCCCGTCACCTCCGTTAACCTTCCACAGGCAATGGGGCAGGCAAAACAAGCCTTCCTCCCCGTCAAGATTTGTTCATTGATGGCCGGCCCGTTAATATCGTCAGCATAAGAGCACGATCCGGACTGCCAATTCCTCGTGGGGAGCCCCCCCTTCACATTGACAAGATCGAGCACCATGTCGGTACCATATACCTCCAGCGTCATCTTCAGGAGACTCTCGTTAACGAACTCGCCCGCCTTTTGGGCTGCATCATCAAACTCCTTCTTATGAGCGACAGTTATCTTCTGACTGCCGGTAACCGCGACCGCCTTCAGGTTTTTCGACCCCATAACGGCACCTAAGCCGCATCTCCCGAGAGCCCGATGGACGTCATTCATGATCGCTGCATATCTCACAAGGTTTTCTCCGGCGATCCCGATGCATGCGATATTGAATTTCTTAGCCAATTCATCCCTAAGCTTCTCATTCGTCTCCTGAACGCTTTTTCCCCATAAGGGCTTACCGTCTCGCAATTCCGCTTTTCCGTCATCTATCGTCAGGTAAACAGGCGCCTCTGATCTTCCCTCCAGAATGATGCCGTCAAAGCCGGATCGCTTCAAATCGACTCCCCAACGTCCCCCTGAATTGGCAGATCCCCAGAAACCGGTAAGAGGAGATTTACTTACGGCGCTGAACCTACCTGAACTTGGGGAAATGGTGCCGGTTAACGGCCCGGTCATCAAAATCAACTTGTTTTCGGATCCCAGCGGGTCGGTCCCCGGCTCCAGTTCGTCATAAAGATACTTAGTGGCAAGACCGCTGCCCCCGAGAAACCGCCTCGCTGTTACCTCGGACAACGGTTCTTCAGAGATTTTGCCCGCTGAAAGATTCGCTCTCAAGATCTTTCCCATGAACCCAAACATGGTTATTCGCTCCTTTCATCTCCAGCTATTCTTCGTGAATAAGAGCCCTGGCCATCTTAAGGAGCTTCATTAAGTTGCCCCCCACCTTGATTTTTCTGGTGAGGGCAGCTTTGATGGGTCCTACCTGTCCACTCGTAAGCTCTGAAAGTGCGTCGAAGCTCCCGGCGACACGAGCACTCGGCTTCGGAATAGCGCCGTCCTGGATCTCGATCACGCCTTTGGCGAAGAACACGGTAGTGGTGACCCCAGAGTCTGTTTCGGTAACTACAAGACTCCCGTTTATGTTTTTCACACGTGACCAGATCTCACTCTTCTTGAGATTCTCGTCGATCAGGGACTTGATGGTCCAACCAAGGCCGCTTACGTCCTCACCTCTGATCTTGACTTCAGCCATAACAAGCTCCTTCCGTGCAAAGGTAGATCGAGAGTGGAGGTATCTTGAGACTTTCAATCAGCGGCTCGGGCTATCCAGAAACCGGAATCGCCGGTGCCACTTTTGAGCGTCGATGCTGCGGAGGCGAAGCCTTCGCAACAGCACCTTTGTCATTCCGGCACGAAGCCTTGTCACAGCTCCTCTTCTGTTGTCACCTCGCCTTGTGCTAAACCGCGTCTGGCAAGGAGTCGCGATTGCTTTGTAACGGCCAATCGTTGAGGCTTCTCCCGCAGCTCTTGAGCGCATAGCTGAATTTGTCCGAAATTACTCCCCGAAATATTCGTTTGGAAACGAACTGATGCTGTTCGCGACGGCCCGAATGAATTTGGCATTGCGCATGATCTTAGACATATCGCCCTTAAGCTTGAAAATACCTCTCACTACACCTTCAATGAAATCCTTTTCCCCTTTTACGACCGGCTTGTAGTCAGCATAGGAGCCGGTACAATAGAAACCCGGACTCTTCACTGAAGGATCATCAAGCAGGCGGGCGTCAGTGCATTTACCGGCCGCAGTCTCCAAGTATACGTATGTTGTTTCGTTCAGTCCTCCTCCAGGCTGAAGCTCAAAAACGAAGTTGCCGTTGAAGTCACCTCCCCACTTCTTTCCTGTCTCGGCAACTGCAGGGTCATTGTTCAAAGCGTTCTTCCATTCCTCGCACCATTCTTGGGAAGGATAGAGTGCCATCTTTCATCTCCTTTCAAGATATGTGAGGCGTTCACAGGGTCTCAATATTATACCAGTATCGCGCGTTCTCAAGAGTCTTGAGTCCTTTTCCGCCCATCCACAACCCAATCATCTTGGAGTCACGCCAATGCTTTTCGATGTCGAATTCATGTGCATAGCCGTAGGAGCCCATAAAATCCATGGCCCGGCTGCAAACCCGCTCCACTGCGTTGTTGGCGTGAAGGGCCAAGCCACGGGACTTGAGTTCCAATCTTTCATCCCATGGATCCAGCCCGTATATCTCTGGATGATCCATCTCTCTCGTGTATGACCACATCCACGCAGAGGTGGACTCAATGAGCATGGCCACCTCAGACAACATGTCCGCACATAAGCTGTGCTCCTTTAAAGGTTTGCCCGCGATCACCCGGTCGGTGGTCCATTTTTTAATGATCTCATAGACATTCTTCATGATCCCCACGCACATGGCTGCCGAGGCGATGTTGCCCATGGTAATAGTTCTTATCCAGTATTTTAGGTCATCACCTGGTCCATGAAGTCTGTAGCGTTTGGGAACTCTTACGTTGTCAAACCACATATCGGTGTTGATGTCGCCAGCCATGCCCGCCTTTCGGTACGGGTTTCCCACGGACACCCCCGACGTGTCTGCCGGAATCAGGATCAGCGTAAAATCGTTGGGATCGCTACTTCCCCTGTTCGTTGTACACACCGTAACGTAGAGGTCTCCAACCTTCCCCGAATTGCTCGGCCAAATTTTGTGTCCATTGATCACCCACTCATCACCGTCGAGCCTCGCTGTCGTTTGGATTGTCCGACCTTTAATACGGCCGACATTTTCTATATCCGCTCCGCTGGGCGGCTCTGTCATTGCATGACAGCCGACGTATAGGTCATCCCCGCAGAATTTCGGTCCGAATTCCTCAATGAGCTCCATGTTTCTGTGGGGCTTTAGCATTATGGTCATCATGCCCCAAACCGAACAGATACATCCGGTACAAAACCCGGAGTCAAGCCTCCCTAACTCTTCACAAATAACATTGGTAATGGCCATAGGCTCAGGCATGTCAGTGCCGCCTACGCTGGCTGGGAAAAATGCAGCGTTGATCCCCAGGTCAACCAGGATTTCTTTCATGAGGGGCTTGACGATTTTGTGATCTCGCCAGTCGTCATCAATCTGTTGTCTTATGGGAATGTAGTTCTCATCTCCCCACTTTCTTATAACCCGGCCGAGGTCCGACACAAAATCCGAGATCCACTCTTTTGGTCTGATGAAGTCATCAATATCCGGCATGTGAGAAACCCCCTTCCTGAATAGTTTTGTCCGGAATTATGCAGCGGTCTTTCCATTCGGGCGTCTTTGGGACGATAACGGGGCGAGGATGGTACCTGTGAATCCCACAAGGTCTCCGTGGCTCCGGCCGCTAGACCCGACCGATGAGCGACCCTGTAACGTTGCCGAATAAACCTTATTTTTCCCATCCCTTGCCTACCTCACTCCACGTTCTTCTGTCAACCAGAATTTTCTATAGTGCCGCGCATTGATCTTCGCGGTCACTGCAGGGCGTTCTCCGATCGATTGCTGTGATAAGGATTCGCCCATCGCTTTAACGGAGGAGGGATGATGGGCGCCCGG
>JARRRG010000081.1:0-7073 GCA_037380965.1 Deltaproteobacteria bacterium | reverse complement strand
CTCGATCCAACACACTGGATGAATCCGAGCTTCTTCGCGGTATGGTATTTTTTCACGTGCTCCTCGAGCCATTCTTTCTCTTGTTGAAGCGTCTCCAGCTCCTCATGGTTCTCGGCCTTCTCGGCTTTCTTGATCAATTTGGGCAGCTCTTTGAGGCGTGCCTCGCCTTTGACCACCGAGGGCCTGGAGAGGTGGCCGGATGTTGGTCCGCCCGCGCTCAGCAGCCGTTCCATTTCCAGTGAAGAGATCACATTGGGCAGCCTGCCATAGCCGTATTCGGAAATCTGGGTTGCATCGAAGAGCTCGTATCCCGTGGCCACGATCACCGAGGCCACATTGAGATCGATATAGGAGTCCTTTTGCTCGTAATCAATGGCATTTGCCTGGCAGACCTTCGAGCAGACTCCGCACTTCTTCCCTTGGAGAAGCCGGCAATGGTCGGGATCTATGGTAAAGACCGATGGAATGCCCTGCGCATAGTCCTTGTAAATGGCCTTGCGTTCATCCAGACCGAAATTGAACTCATTGGGCACGCGCGTCGGACACTTTTCCGCGCAGGCTCCACACGCGGTGCATTTGGTTTCATCGATGTACCGGGCCTTCTTGTGAACCTTCGCGTGGAAGTCCCCGACCTCGCCGGAGAATTCTACGACCTCGCTGTAGGCCAGCAGATTGATGCGTGGATGTCGACCGACATCCAAAAGCTTAGGCGACAGAATTCATATGGTGCAATCGTTCGTGGGAAACGTCTTGTCCAACTGGGCCATTTTCCCGCCAATACTCGGGTTCTTTTCAACCAGATGGACTTGCAGTCCCATGTCGCCAAGATCCAGCGCGGCTTGCATGCCGGCTATTCCGCCACCGATGATCAGTACTTCCTGTGAAGCCATTCTCTTGCCTTTCGGGGGTTTGATGATTACGCCCCGCGTGTGTCAAAACGGTCTATCGAGTCTCTCAGGACCACTCGGCCGCAAGCGTGCGTGCCGGCTCCAGCCGCCGTCCCGGAGAGGGGATCGCGATACGAGCCGGGCCGTTCAGGTTTTGAGGCTTCCGGCGAGCAAATCGTTCATATCGCGAATCTTGAGGTCGATCTCCATATCCCTGAGAGCGCAGCTCAGGTGTAGTCGGCACTTTGGGCAGGCAGTCACCAGGGTATCCGCGCCCACGTTCACGGCCTCCTGGAGGCGGGCCTTTTGAATCTCCTTGGAGCAACTGGAACAGTTCATCCATGCGCTGGTTCCGCAGCACAGACCGTTTTCCCGATTGTGCTCCATTTCCCTGATCTCAATCCCCGGTATTCCTGCAAGCAGATCCCTCGGTGCATCCATAATGCCGGCCTGACGGCCGAGCCGGCAAGGGTCATGATACGTGACGACCCCGTCGGACTCTGCGAGTGTAAAGGATCCCGCCTTTAAGTCCGCGGCCAGCAGCTCATAGAAGTGGACGAGCTCGAGGTCGAGCTGGCCGAGCACTTCAGGATAGTACTTCTTGAAGGTGAGGTATCCTTCCGGGCAGTGAAACACCACCCGCTTGCACCCCAGGCTCTTGATGAGCTCCACATTTCGCCGGGCGAGACGGGTGAAGTTCTCCACGTCGCCGTTCCAGAGCAGGTCATGGCCGCAACAGCGTTCGTCATCGTGGATTACCGGTTCGATCCCGATCGCGTTGAGGAGCTTGAGCACTCCCCTGGGCCCTTCCATAACGTCCAGGTCCCAGTCCACCTGGAACTCGACATCAAAGAACGGTGAGCATCCCACGAAGTAGTACGTGTCACCGGCCTCGGATATCCTCCCCGCCTCTCTGGCCCAGTCAGTCTTTTTTTGCTTGATGTCGAGCGTCTGCAGCCTCATGATTTCCTGGAACAGGCCCCGGTGCGCCGGCACCCCACCTTTTCCTCTGCGAACCGCCTCCGCCCGAACTTCCCGCACGAACTCCGGATAATCGATGTTCGCGGGACACCGGGAGGTGCATTGCCCGCAGGACAGGCAGGACCAGACATTCACATCCTCGAATGGATCCTCTTCCTGGTCCATCAGGACCTTTTCGACCATGAGTCTGGGCGAAAAGTCAGAGGTTACCCGGGAGACAGGGCAGCTTCCTGTGCAGATACCGCAATCCAGGCAATAGTACGCCCGTGTGTTGTCAACAATGTCCGATAGAGTCATGCCGCGGTCTCCCTCTGTGCGAAGGGATTCTTTCCGAGTTCCCGGACCCGCTCCGTGAAATCCCGGACTACCTCAGCGAATCGCTGCCCTTCCGAGGCAGAAATCCACTCTCGTCTGAGCCGGTCATCTTCGATGCCCAGCAGCTTCATTAGCTTACGGGTTTTGTCGATCACCTTTTGCGCCTTTTCATTACCTTCCAGGTAATGGCATTCACCGATGTGTCAACCGGTGACCAGTACGCCGTCAGCCCCTTTTTCAAATGCCTTGAGGATATATGACGGCGCCAACATACCGGAGCACATCAGCCGGATCAGCCGAATGCTTGGAGGATACTGGATTCGACTCACGCCGGCCAGATCGGCTCCCGCGTACGAGCACCAGTTACATGCAAACGCGATGATTTTTGGATCAAACTCCTCAGTCATGGTCTCTCCGAAAAAAGGATAGGCTTCCGTGGATGCCCGAGCGATACGAATGGAAGCGTCGTCCCGTGTCGCGAGCTCACCACCTCCCGCCTAGGCGAATGCCGCGTCGATCATATCGCCTATCTGATCGTCCTTGAAATGGCGAATAGTGGCCGCGCCCGTTGGGCAAACCACTGCGCAGGCCCCGCACCCCTTGCAGAGCGCGGGATTAATCTCAGATACGAAAACCCCGGGTTCGGTCTCTTTCAGCTCAGGCACGCCGAACGGGCAGATGTCCACACAGCGCCCACAACCTCTGCACAGGAACGAGTCCACTGAGGAGACCATCCCCGGCGCCTCCACGTATCCGCGCGCGAGGATCTGGGCTGCATGAGAAGCCGCTGCCTCCGCCTGGGCGATGGTTTCGTCCAGCGGTTTGGGATAGTGTGCCAGCCCTGCCAGGAACACGCCGTCGGTCGCGAAGTCGACGGGCCTCAATTTCATATGAGCCTCGAGAAAATAGCCGTCCTCGTTCGTTGATAACTTGAACAGCCTGGCCAGTTCGGCATTGTCCTCGAGCGGAATTATCGCCGCTGCCAGCACGAGATTGTCCGCCTCCAGTGTCATGGTGCCGCCAAGAACGAGGTCCTTCACCCGTACGACGATCTTGTCCCCGACCGTTACCTCCGGAGGATTTTCGGGCTCGAATCGCGCAAATATGACACCGAGTCGCCTGGCCTCCTCATAATAGGGCTCATTCAGGCCGAAGGTGCGGATGTCCCGATAGAGCACGAAGATGCGTGCTTCGGGATTTGCCTTCTTCAGCTCTATGGAGTCCATCACCGTATGATTGCAGCACACTTTGCTGCACCACGGCCGCTCTTCGCACCGCGAGCCCACGCACTGAATAAATACGGTGGTGTCGGCTTTCATGACTGCCGGGTCATCGGCTTTCATCGCCTCGTTCATTTCGAGGTGAGTTCGTATCCGCGGGTCGGTCCCGTACCCATAGATGTCGGGCTTCCATTCTTCGGCCCCGGTTGCGACGACGGCCACTCCATGCTCGATCTCCTGGGGCTCACCGCCGTCCGAGGAAATTTTCGTCTTGAAATTTCCGATGAAGCCCTCCACGGAATCGATCACCGAATTGAAATGCAGGCTGATTCGTTCATCCGCGGTAACCTTCTCGATGAGGTTATCGAGAAAGGGTCGGACCTCTTCTCCTTTGAGCGTATGGTTCAGACTTCGGGCTTTACCGCCCAGGGTGTCGGTCCGCTCGAGAAGGTGCACGGGAAAGCCCTGGTCCGCGAGGTTCAACGCGGCGACCATGCCTGCCACTCCTCCGCCGATTACCAGGGCGCTGCTCACCATTTCGAGTTGTTGGTCTTCGATCTGTTCGAGTTGCCTCACCCGGGACACTGCCATTCTGATGAGGTCCACGGCTTTGTCGGTGGCCTGGTCCTTCTCTTTCATATGGACCCAGGAGCAATGCTCACGGATGTTTGCCATCTCCACGAGATATTTATTCAGCCCGGCCTCCCGCGCGGTTTCCTGAAAGAGAGGACGGTGAGTGCGAGGGGTGCAGGAAGCTACGATAAGTCGATTGAGACGATTCGTTTCTATGGTTTCCTTGATGTTGGCCAGCGCATCCTGAGAGCATGTGAACAAACTCTCGCCCGCATACACAACTCCAGGGAGCTCCCTGATCCGTTCCACGACCTCGGGGACCTGAACCGTTGACGCAATGTTGATGCCGCACTTGCAGACAAAGACCCCAATTCTCGGTTCCTCGCCCGAAACGTCCCTTTCCGGAGGCAGCTCCTTCTTCTTCGTGAGGGTGTCGCGCTCGCTCGCGAGCAATCGCGTGGCAACCCCGGCAGCCGCGGACGCCTCCATGACGGTTTGAGGAATATCCTTGGGCGCCTGAAAAACTCCGGCAACAAAGATCCCCGGTCTCGACGTCTGGACAGGCTCGAAATCTCCGGTCAGGCAGAAGTTGTTCTCGTCAAGATCCACGGAGAGGAGCCCGGCCGCCTTGACCGTCGATTCGGAGGTCTTGATTCCCACGGCCAGGACCACCAGATCAAAGGTCTCGGTAATCAGTTGATCGCCCTCGTCGAGATAGGTGATGAGAAGATTATGGGTCAAAGGATCCTCGACGACCCGACTCACCATGGAACGGATGAAGCGAACCCCGGTCTGGTTCTTTGCTCGTTCGTAGTACTTGTCGAAATCCTTGCCGTACGCCCGAATGTCCATGTAGAAGATCGTGGGCTCGACGGAAGCGTCGTGCTCCTTGGCGATTACCGCTTCCTTGATTGAAGCCATGCAACAGACGGAGCTGCAGTGGGGCATGCCCTTCCTGCGATCCCTGGACCCTACGCACTGGATCCAGGCTATCTTGTGGGGATGGGCTCCGTCCGAGGGACGTCTGATTTCACCTTCGAACGGCCCGGACGCGCTGAGGATCCGCTCCATCTCGAGGTTGGTCACCACGTTCGGCATTCTGCCATGGCCGTATTCAGATATACGTGCCGTATCAAAGAGCTCGTAACCGGGCGTGAGAATCACCGCGCCAACATCGAGATCGAAGATGGTGTCTTTCTGTTCGTAATCTATCGCGTCCGCGGGACACACTTTGGCGCATACCCCACATTTCTTTCCCTGAAATACCCGGCAATGTTCCGTATCGATCGTAAAGACAGACGGAATGCCCTGAGCGTAATCCTTATAGATCGCCTTGCGAATGTCATGACCGAAATTGTACTCGTTGGGCACCCGCGTAGGACATTTCTCCGCGCACGTGCCGCAGGACGTACATTTATCCGGATCCACATATCGGGCCTTTTGCCGCACTTTTACGTGAAAATTACCTGCCTCGCCTTCAATTCCCTCGACCTGGCTGTAAGCAAGAATCTCAATATTAGGATTTTGGGCCAGGGTCTGCAATTTGGGCGAGAATATGCAGGCGGAACAGTCATTTGTCGGGAAGGTCTTGTCCAGTTGGGCCATCACCCCGCCTATGCAGGGCTTTTCCTCGACAAGGTACACCTTGAATCCCGATTCCGCCAGGTCCAGTGACGTTTGCACCCCACCGATCCCGCCGCCTACGGTCAATACTGCGCCAATTTTCTTGTCAGTCACTCTGCCGCTCCAATTGCTACGCCTCGAAAGCGGATCTCTCCGAGGCATTTCTGCCCGTACGACCTAGAGGAGTCCTTTGGCCTGGAGCACCCGTTCCGGGGAAACGAGGTGCTTGGAAAACCACGAGCGTGCCCCTGACTCGCCCAGCGCCACCCCCATCAGCTCGGTCAGGTAGATGATCGGGAGCTCGTAGAGCTTCCCTGTCTCCTGGGAGATCTCTGCCTGACGGGTGTCGAGGTTCGCCTGGCACATGGGACAGAACGTCACCATCGCATCCGCTTCCACCAGGAGCGCCATGTCGAGAAGCTTCCGGGAGAGCTTGAGCACCAGGTCGGTCCGCGTCAGTGTCAGCGAGCCGCCGCAGCAGTCCGTCTTGTACGGCCAGCTCACCACCTCCGCACCCAGCGCCTCGAGCAGATGATCCATCGCCATCGGATTCTCCGGATCGTCCGGCTCGATGATCTCCGGCGGACGTACCGCAAGACATCCGTAATACGGCACCACCCGAAGTCCGGAAAGCGGTTTCACCACTCGCTCCTTCACCAGCGCGAGCACCTCCTTGCGGGAAAAGAGCTCGAGACCCGCCAATACCTCGATCCCGCCGGTGAAGGGAAATTCCGCCCGCAGTGACTCATCCTCCAAGAGCCGCCGCGACGCAGCCTTGAGACGAAGATGACATGCCGCACACGGGGCCACCACATCCAGACCGATATCCTGCGCGGCCATCAGATCGTGCGCGGGAAGCGCCGTCTCGAGATACGCATCAACCATATGGGCTGAGCTCGCGCCGCAGCATGTCCAGTCCGGAATCTCCTTCAGATTGATGTCCAGCCTCGCAGCAGCACTCCTGAACGACTCGTCAAGATCCTGCGCGGAACCGGTAAGCGTACATCCGGGATAGTAGCTGATCTCCATTGTTATTCCTCTGAGCCTAGGCCATGGAAGATTTCTTGAACGATTCCTTCACCAATCCCCTCCGCTTCGAACGGTGAGGAAACAGGTGAATCCGACCCCGTCGAAACATCTCCCACCCAAGCTTCATATCACTGAAATAGCTCTTGGTCTTCATCTTGTACATCCCAATGAGCGTCAGCTCGTGAACCCGCCCAAAGAGCCGAACCGTCTTGAGAAACGCACGGTGAAACACCGGAACCTGCGACTCCCTCGTCCCGATATGCTCCCGAAGCACCTGATGCCGCACCCAATCCAGAAGCGCAGGCACGTCTATCCCGTTGGGACACCGAGCCCCGCACGTGTGGCACGTCAGGCACAACCAGATACTCTTCGACGACACGATCCGGTCCACCTCGCCCAATACCGCCAACCGTACCATCTGATGCGGCAACAGATCCATGTCCGG
>JARRRG010000080.1:0-25651 GCA_037380965.1 Deltaproteobacteria bacterium | reverse complement strand
CAGCTCGAAACCGCGCCGCGACCTCGCAGCGGTCAAGCCGGCGGCCTCTCCCGCTACCTGAGGCAAATCCACGGAGATAGTCCGACAGAAACCTCGCCCGGTTTTTTTGCCAAGGCCTCGGAGCATGCACTACAGAATTGGTGCTCAATTCGACGATAGCTTGGGGAACCGGCAGAGAGCTGTTGAAGCGAAATGGGGCAAAAGGTTCGTGATAACGGGGAGGTTAGCGATGCATCGCGGTCTGATGATGTTCTCGCTCGTCAGTAACCAGCGTGGGTACCTCTTTGTCTATGTCGAGCCGTTGCTGAGTTTCGCCCCGCGAGAGCACCTTCGTGAAAGCTTTGAAGCCCGACGTCTTGCGCACGCCGTGCATACGCTCTTCTTTCGGGGGAATGGGTTTTCCCGTTACCTCGCCGTACACAGCATTCAGAATTTCTTGCAGGCTGTTGAAAATCGTCTGTACGATAGAGGGATCGGGTTGGAACTCGCCCGAGGGGGTACGACCCTTTTCCAACGTGTCCTCAGCGATATTGTACGCGGCGATGACACTACGAATAATATTCTTCTTGCGGTGGATTTCGCGCCACGCGACCCAGGAGGCAAAGAATGAAATCATACCGAACAGTACACACATCACGAACACGATTACGTTGAAGTACTTGATGGTTATGTCCAGCAAATTCATCGTTTCCATCTGAAGCGCCTCCCGGCTCGAGCGGCGAAGCACTGCCGCCGGTCCTCGGGAACCCACCCCTAGCAGGAATTGTGCAAACGGTCAACGCAATTAAGAGAAAAAACTTCCCCTGCTCTCACGGTGACGGAACAATTTCCCGCACCTGCCTTCTTCCTATGTGCGTCCCTGCTTCCTGTCGCCCCAAGGAATCCCGGAGAGGTCTCACATGCAGTTTCAAGGCCTTTCCAGGCACGGGACGCCGTACGAGCGGAAGCTACTTGGTCGTTTGTTCGATCTTCCGGATTTCCTCAGTTATGAATTGTCGGAATGAATCGTCCGGAGACATGAGGACACCCATCTCGGACTCCAGATCCGAGGGCCGAATCTTGCAGATCCAGGCCTCTCCGTAAGGATCCTCATTGACTTTCTCGGGCTCGTCTTCCAACTCTTCGTTGATCTCGGCTACCTCTCCCGATACCACGGCATAGATTCTGCCAACCCACTTTCCCGACTCGATTGAGCCAAACGGCTTGCCCTGCGTCACTTCGTCGTCCTCTTCAGGAAGGTCAACAAAGGTGATCTCACCCGCCTGTTTGGAAATAAACTCCGTGGCGCCCATTACGATCAGCCCGTCTTCCAGCTTTGCCCAGAAATGGTTCTTCTCGTACTTCAAATCATCAGGGAAAAAATAGCCTTCATGTTCCATCGCAACCTCCTCCAGCCAGGCATACTTCAGAAGCAGACCTCAATGACAGAGCCTATCCGAAACAATACTCGATGGTGTTCACACGCGGTAGGAATGTCAGCCCTGCACGATTTTCAACAGCTCTTTGGGCTTCACTCGGTTCAGCTTGAATCCCAGTTCCTCCGAACTCAGCCCGAGAGCCAGACCCAGGATTTGAGGATAGTAAACCACCGGCACCTTTAAATCAACACCAGCCGCCTTGGCAATCTTTTTTTGCTGCCCTTCGTACATCACGTTGCAGAAAGGACAGACCAAAACCAACGCGTGAGCGTCGGTGCGACTCACATCAGCCAGTTTCTTCCGGGCCATCTCATTGGCGACCTCTTCGGACATGCCGAGCACGCCGCCGCCGCAGCATTCTTTGAGGGTAGGATAATCCCTCACCTGCGCGCCTGTTGCACGAATGAGCTCGGCCAAGGTCCTCGGAATATCCGGCGAGTCAAATCCTACGGTGAGCTCCGATGGTTTCAGATAATGGCATCCGTAATGGGGGGCGAGGATCACGTCGGAAAGGGGGTGGGTCACTGCATCTTTGACAGCCTCAACCCCTATCTCTTCCCAGAGAAGCCTCATGTAGTGCCGGACTTTCACAGGCCCTTCATAGGTGAGTCCCACAGATTTGAGTCTCTTGTTTACCTGCTCCTTGACATCCGGGTGATGCTCGAGCACATGGACGGTTTCAGTAAGGGTACCAACGCACGCATTGCAGAGGGCGCATATTTCAAGACCTTCTCTTTCGGCCAACGCGAGATTGCGCGCGGCCGTAACCAGCGTGTCCCGGGCCCGAACGGACTTGAGGGGAAACCCGCAACAGCCGAATTCCTCATGATCGCGAAATTTGATCCCCAGCTTCTCCGCGGTGAGCCTGGCAGCCACCTCGTAATTCAGGTTTCGGACCGGTACGGTGCAACCTAGGTATAATAAAGCTTCCATGACCATCTTCTCTCGGGACTCAGTGACGTGAATGGAAACTCCCGGCAGGGATCGGCTTCCGTAACACACGGCAATCGGCCCGCAGCAGCTTTACGATCGGCCGCGATTCGACCGGCGGTTCAATCGCTCTGCGCCGGCGCGGCCTCCTCGTCCTTCAGGAGCTCATCGTAGTGCTCCGGATGCTCGACGATGGGAGGGAGGCCCAGTTTTCCTCGCTTCTCGTTTTCAAAGTCGGTGATTTCGTACAGGCGGCCGTGCTCTCTCAGGAGAGTCTTCTGAGCCATGAGCCCCGGCGGGACGCATGCCTCGGAAACCGCCAGATTCTTGATCGCGAACATTACCTCAGTGAACCGAACGTTCTGAGGGCACACCTCATGACATCCGTAGCACGACGAACAGAGCCATATGAAGTCGCTTTCCAGGACCTCTTTCTTCATACCGAGCAGGGCCATTCGAATGATCTTTCGAGGATCGTACCTCTTGTCTATTGCCTCTATCGGGCACGCGGACGTACATGCCTTGCAGGCAAAACATGCACGGATACCTTCTCCGCCGGGTTGCGCGGCTACTCGGTCTTTGAAGGAAGGGTCCAGTTCGTTGAGTTTCACTCGGGTCATCGATCTATTCCGCTCGCATTCATCCGGTCTAGAATCCAAGCCGGCGTAATCATCCGCTGTTACAAATCTAATTCATGATCCTCGACACACAAGATCTCGATTATCCGGCTCTGCCTGTATCCAACCCCCGGCCACCAATCTCCCGGAGAGCTCTCCACCGGCTCTGAAGCGCTTGCCGAATCGGCCGGAGACCGATCGGAGAGAAAGGAGCGCATGAGGTTGTGTCGGCCCAGTCGGGAGCGGTATTGCTGGCCAAGGTGGTAAAAACCAACCGATCCGGATCGATGCGAGCTTCTTCCAGCAAGATTTTGGCCCGGGCCGCCCGTTCAGAGGCAAGGACGGTTCCATAGATGGACGCGCAATTGCCCGGATGGCAACCCACGGCAAGCACCCCTTCGGCTCCTTCTTGAAAAGCCTTCATGATGTGGCCGAGATCAAGGGTCCCCGCGCACGGAACAATCAGAGGGACAAGGTTCGATCCAAATTGCGAGCCCGCAGTCTCCATCGCATGAGCCGCGGATCGGGCGCAGAGAAATGCCACGATCTTCTTCGATCCACCCGAAGCGGGCGTACTCTCGACGATTCTCGTATCCAGGTCGAGCTCCCCGGCCGGTGGGGGCAAGTGTATAGCTTTGGCGGGGCATTCCGCCGCACAGATCCCGCAACGGACACAGCTTGCCGGGTCGGCTTCGGCCCTGTTCGGAAAACTCATCGCCCCGTGGGGGCAAAGACGCACACAGGTAAGACAAATGGTGCAGCGCGCCGGATCCACTTCAGGGGGACCCGGCAGTAGCCGCTCCCCGATCTGATCCTGCGCCGCGGTCTTCATTGCGACCACCGTCGCGTCCACATCGCACGACACGGACTGCGGACCGAAGTTTCCTCGAGCCGGTCCAAGCGAGAAGATGCCGGCCTTGGCAGTCGCCACTCCCGGGAATCGGGTCGATTCCGGTTGGAGAAACGGACTGGTCGCCGCGGAGGACGGGATGAGGTCCAGGATCGGCTTCAGGGAGGCGGGAGGCCGCATGCGCTCATCCACCACGAGGAGGTCCGGTGAGAGCTCCATCTCAATTCCCAGGAGCGGATCGTTGAAAATCATGACCACTCCCTCCGGGCCCTCCTCAAAAACCGGGCCGGTACCGTCGAATTTGAAGTAGAGCGCCCCTTCTTCCCTGCTCTCACGGTAGCGCCGTTCCAACCCCCATGCCGCCACGTTCACCTGCCGCGTGAAAACGTACGGTTGAGCCCGGTACCTTGACCGCAAGCCGTCCATGGCATCGAGGACCCGGGCAAATGTTGCGGGGTCCGAACCCCCATCCAGTCCGCAGAGGAAGGCAACATGGAGCCACTCGCCTCTGGCCTCGACCGGAGGAGCTTCCGCAGCCAGCTTTGCCTCCACCTCTGAGAGAGACATTACTCTCTCAGAGCTGTTCAGTCCGTACCGGTCGAACTTCGGGAACGTCTCTGGCGGCGCGGCAGCTACGATGAATCCCACCTGCTCTTTTGAACAGCCGGCCGCGCGGCTCAGATGTGCGTCAAATCCGCCGACGAATCCGTGCACCTCCTGGAGCACCGTGTCGCGAAAAACCGCGACCGAATCGGGAAGGTCCTCTCTCGGCTCATCCCCGAGGAGAAGAACTTCAAATCCCTCCTGAGTCAGTCGAGTGGCAACTGCACGCCCGGTCGCGTCGCCGCCGAGCACGAGGACCCGTCGCAATTCGCGTCGCCGGGGCAGCGGGCCGCTGTTGAGGAACACGGATTCAAGTGCCGGAACGTTCAATGATTCTCCCTCTCTTCGGCTCTTCTCACGTACGCGGCCACGTGTCCCGCGGTCCTTATCGCGTGAAAGACGGTTTGCTCGATGGACTTTGGTCCCTGGACGGCTCCTGCGATGAAAACCCCGCTCGAATCGGTACGTACCTCCTCTTCGTCCCCTCCGAGGAAGCCGTCACGATTCACCCCGATATGCAGGAGCTCATCCAACGCGTGCAGGGTGGGATCCGGCGAAATCCCCACACTCAGCACCACCAGATCGAATGACTCGATCATCCTCTCTTCGTCCATGCCCTGATAGATGAGTTGAGGACGACCGTCATCGCTCGATCGAACTTCAGCCGGTATTGAGCGGATCAACCGCACTTCTCGCCGAGCTTCCTCGAGACGCCGCTCGAAGTCGCGGTCAAAGGTCTGGATGTCCATGTAAAACATGGAAGGCTCGATTCCCGGAAACCGATTCCGCAAAAGCCGGGCAAGCCTCAACGCGTAACCACAGCAGACCCGGGAGCAATAGTTGCGGCCGATCTTCGCGTCTCGGCTCCCCACGCACTGGATAAACGCGACCGATCGGATCTGCCTGTCGCGTCCAACCGGTGTGAAGTTGTCGGTCCGCAGCAATTGATCCAGTTCCAGGCTGGTGATTACTCCGGGAATCAGTCCGTAGCCGAATCTCGGCTTCTCGCTGGCATCGAAGGGTCTGAAACCGGCGGCCACGACCACCGAGGCTGTATCGATCCGCTGCTCTGAAGGTGCCTCATCGAGTCTTACGGCCCCTTCACGGCACACCTCTTCGCATCTGCGGCAGGAACGGTCCTTCACGTACAGGCAGGCTTCCGTGTTCACGTATATCCGATTGTCCACTGGGGAGCGAGCCAACGCACCCGAAACGGGGCAGACATCGAGGCACTCACCGCACAGATTACACCGGTCGGAGTAAATACGAGCAGGCTGCTCCGTTACGGTCAGGCTCAAAAGGCCGTCTCTTCGTTCAGCATGAGAAATTGTCGCCCCAAGCATGCACGTGATCCGCTCAGACGATCCGACGTAATCGAGCACATCTTCCAGGAGGCATGCCCCGCACCGCTGGCACCGGTCAGTGGCCTTGCAGCAGTAGTGTGATACGTGGCCTCCCGGAAAAGGCGCTTTCTCCACGATCGTGGACGCGATTCCTAACCGGGACAATTCCCGGGAACAGGAGAGGCCGGCCACGCCGCCGCCGATAATCACCGCATCTGTCTTCATCGTCTCTCAGAGAAGGTCCGCAACTTCCGCTTCCCGGCCTGAGGCGCTTATGCAAACGCCCGCTACTTTGCCCGAAGATCTCAACTCCGATATCAGCTCTCTGACATGGCCTGCGGAAGACGATAGAAAAGCCTCGGGACCCTGATCTTTCCACTGATTAACAAGCTCCCCAGGGATGAATGTGCCGGGAATGGAGCCGTCCCGGTACCGGCCGATCTCCTCGTAGGACGGCAGGAAAACCCCGGCGATTATCTTGACGGAAAGGGGTCCCATGTCGTTGAACAAGGGGGTTAACTGTTCAATTGAGAAGATGGGCAGCGTGATGAGGAAATCCGCGCCGGCCCCAATCTTTTTCCTTGCCTTCGCCAGTTGCGGCCCAAGAGGATCGGCCGTCGGGCAAACGGCCGCGCCGAGGAAAAAGGATGGCGGACTGTCCACAGAATTGCCGGCAATGTCCGTCCCGTTTTCCATTTGTCTGAGCATCGCGATCAGTTGTACCGAATCGAGATCGTACACCGGCTTGGATTCCGGATGGTCGCCGTAAGTAAAAAAGTCCCCGGAAACACAGAAGATCGACTGTAAAGATACTGCCGCCGCGCCGAGCGCGGTCGACCCGAGATCAAGCCGATTGCGGTCCCGACACGAAACGGTGAGGATCACCTCACGCCCCGCTCTCTTCAACATCTCGGCTACAATCAACGAAGAAGCCCCCATCCGTGCCGAGGCATTGTCGGCCACCAGAATGGCATCCACCTTATCTTTCCAGGAGTCGGCTTGAGCCATGAGCGAAGAAAAATCGACCCCTCGCGGCGGGATAACCCGCGCGACCACTTGAAATGACCCGGATTCAAGACCCGCCTGAAAGAGGTCAGCCAACGGAAAATCTCCTCTGATAAGCTGGATGCACTACCTTGCCCGGCTGTCGGCACGCATCGTGGCGCAACGGGGGCACTCGCGTTTCTTGAAGTTCGGCCCGTGACTGACGTTCAAGACGCTGATAGATCAGTGTCCAGGCACAGTCCCGTTCCAGATCCACTTCGCACCGGCCGTGCACCGTCCCCGAACAAGGACCGTTCAGCAGACCCTTGGGACACATCGTGACCGGACAGATGCCACCGGTGATCGCGAGATAGCACTGATTGCAGGACTTGCACCGTTCCGTCCAGACCCCGGCTTCTTCCGTCACCCCGATGAAGCTTGTGTCGACACCCGGAAAGACCGGCACATCAGGGTACATCTCGGAGAGGAATTGAATTCCGGCTCCGCAGGCCAGTGAAACCACGGCATCGACTTCCGCGACCTTATCCCGAAAGAGGTGAAGGAACTCACGATCGCATTGTCTCTCTACCGTGGCTGCAACTGCCTGGAATTCCTTCTTCTCTTGGCTTGCAGCCAACATGAGCTGTGACGCAAGTATGCTCGCTTCCTTGTCACCACCAACCAGGCATACGGCAACGCATGTGCCGCATCCTGCAACGAGGACTCGGGAACGATCGCCCAGCATCTCAGCGATCTCAGGGAATGGTTTCCTTTTTGCTACGATCACCTGAGCCTCCCGGGGATTAACCCAAAATGAAGAGGTCGATATGACATGGTAATACAGTAACGGAGCCATTGTTGGGTGTCAAGGGAGGCTTCTGTTTCCGGGGTTTTCTCGGTATTGAGTACGATGAGAGGACGGGGGTTGTCAGAGCGCTGAGATAAAGTTATCGAGGATCCAATACTCACCATTCACTGTACAATGCCTCGCCCCGTGAAGGTTTCCCTCACACGGGCTGGTCAACCAGAGGGAATTCGGAGAGGCGATACATGCTCTCAGCGCACTCCGGCTTCCGCGGATTTCAGATGAGTAACGCGGCTCCTCCCCTGAGCTCACTTGCCTTCATCATTTGCAGGACCCGGTTCGCTTCCTCCAGGGGAAAACTCTGGACCACCGTGCGGATGGGAATTTCCGCTGCGGCCGCGAGAAGCTCCTCCGCGTCCCGGCGCGTGGTATTTGCGACGCTGCGTACGGTCCGTTCGCCATAGATGAGGTCGTAATCCATTTCCGGTATGGGAGTCATGGTGATCCCGGCCAGCGCGAGGGTGCCGCCTTTGTCAAGGACTTTCAGGGCATGCAACACGAGGGGTCCGGCGGGAGCAAACACGATGGAGCTGTTCATCGGTTCGGGAGGGTCATCCTTCGCGGTCCCCACCCCTACCGCGCCGAGCTCTTTTGCCAATTCCCGGTGGGCCTCGCTCCTCGTGAAGACGTGGACACGGCACCCTCTCTTTACCGCCACTTGAATAACCACGTGGGCCGAATTGCCAAAGCCGTACAGACCCAATGTTTCACCCGGCTTGGCTTCGCTCAACTGCAAGGCCCGATAGCCGATCACGCCGCCGCAGAGGAGTGGAGTCGCCTCTTCATCGGAAAAAACGGGAGGGATCAGAAAAGCCGACTGCTCGGGAACGACCATATATTCGGCATAGCCGCCATCCACGTGATAGCCGGTGAATCTCGCGTCTGCACAGAGGTTCTCCCGTCCGCTCGAGCAAAACCGGCAGACGCCGCAGCTCGAGTAGAACCAGGTAACTCCGACACGGTCTCCGAGAGCGAACCGTGTGGTGTCCGGTCCGTTTTCTTCTATCCTCCCCACCACCTGATGGCCGGGAACGAGAGGGAGTCGAGGCAAATCGAGATCCCCTTCAACCGTATGAAGGTCGGTGTGACACACGCCACAGGCCAGAACCCTCATGAGGATTTCGCCACCGTGAGGCTTCGGCCGGGGAAGATCGGCTTTCTCGAGCGGTCTGTCTTCGATGGGGCGGGTATCTTCCAATACCATCGCTCGCATGGCATGCTCCTTCCAGAGATTAGCTGATGCATGGTCGCGGACGCCGGCCTCAACCGTCAGTCGGGCGTTGGGATCGGAAAGCAGGCCGTTGTCCGCGGCGTAGAGGTAAATGGTTCTCCGGCCGGCAATAGGTACGTTCAAAGGGCCCGGTTTGCTGTTCACGAGCTTGTAAATCTTTGGGTAGAGGGCTACGCCCAGGAACATAACCGGAGGCTTGGGCTGGCTGGACCATCGCACGGCTCCGTCGGTTCCCCGGATAACGACCTTGGTGAGCTTTTTGTCTTTCACCCTGAGTCTCATGATAAAGGTGCCGTCGAGATATCCGTCTTTTCCCGGCCTGGTTGAGGTATTGACCAGATCGGCAATGAATCCTCTGAACTCACATGTGATCAGTCCCTGGGCCGTAGGCGCCCCACCGCTTCCCGGTACCACCGTTGAGGTGCTGGCCAGCGGCCTTCGTACCAACTGCTGATACGAGGAGCCATCTGCAAAATGAACGATCATCCGCAAGCGTTGGTTGGATGTCTTCAAATCCCCCGGGTCCGCGGCGTACAGATAGAGTTGCACTCTCTTTTCAACGGGGATTCGCACGGAACCGTCGGCTTTGTTCAACAGCACCCTCGGGGCATTCTGATAAGCGACGGCAAGGCCCCAGTTCCCCGGTGAAGTCCCGCCGGTTCCCCATCGTTGATTCGGATTGCTCAAGCTATGGATTTCAATCCCGGTAATCTCTTTCTCGGGCCTGGTCTCAATGTCGAGACCGAAAACCGCATCCGCCTTGGAATCGGGTTTGATCTTGGGATAAGGGCCGACCGCATCCGTTGAGACGAATCCTAGCCAGGTGCCAAGGAAATTAACCCGGGATTCTCCACGAGGCTCTTCTCTCACCGGGGTTTCAGCTCTTCCGGATACCCGCTTCACCGGACACCACGATATACCGCCGTCACTGAAGTTGACGGTAACACGATATCTCGTATTCCCTGCTTTAATGCTGCCGTTATCAGCCACGTACAGGTTGAGATTAACCCTGTCATGAACCTTGATGCTCACGCTTCCATCGCGGTGATTAAGCAGCCGCGCCGGATCTGACGTCAACGCTACCCCGATCGCTCCATTCTTGCTACTCGGTACGGTATCCCAGACCGAGGCGACGCCGTCCGAGTTTCGAATCTGAATGGCCGTTATCTCTTTGTCTTTGGCCTCGACGGTCAGGCGAAACAGGCCGTCGGCCTTATCATCGCCTCTTATGGTCTTGCTTGGATTAACCGCGTCGTACCGGGAAAGCCCCTCCAACCGAGCGGACATCCGGACCGGGTAGGCCCCTGCCCGAGCCGGTGGCGAGGTCGCCTGAGCGACAGGCTCACTCGTGACCGGGACGGTCCACGAGCTCCCGTCGCTCTGTGTGACCCTGATCCGATACCGGCGGTCCTTCTGCGAGAATTTGCCGTCATCCGTGACAAAGAGAAGGAAATCGCGGCCCTGCCGCGGGTTGAGCGCGAGAGGCCCCCCCTTAGGATTCACAATGATGGAGGGCCGCTTGGAGCGGGCAATCCCTATGTACCCGATGCCGGGGCCTTTCTTGGACGCAGACCATCGCCCCGAAGGTCCGGCGGTTGTTTGAATTTCTATGTCGGTGATGTTTGGTTCTTTGGCGCGGGGGAAGAGCCTCAGGGAAAAAACCACATCCGGTTTTCCGTCAGGATAGGCCGAGTCCTTACCCACGCGATCGGATTTCTTGATCCCGACAAAATGGGCCTGTCCCCGGGGGGTATTCTGGGCATAACCCCACCCCGCCAGGGAACCCAGTACCCCCGCGAGCAAAATCGGCAACAATAAGCGATTGATCTGTCGTCCGGGCAGAAGGTGCCTCCCCTCCAGTGAGGGCGTGATACGCTCGAATCCTCTCTATAATTCGGAATCTAGTAGACAACATTTCGGAATGTCAACCCAAAACTCCCCTCTTTTTCTGATAAGAGATCTGTACAAAAGAGAAACCGCTGCTGGAGTGGCCTTTTGTCAGGGGCCCTTGCCGATCGGCTGAGATTCATTCAGCCGTCATGACGCGGCATGCCGATGAGCCGGCCGTGATGAGCCGTGGCACGCACCAATTAGAAGAGAACAGGTCCAAAGGATACTCCCCCTCCTTCGGCGCGTTTGGGTTGACAGGATGCCCGAGGGGCCATAGAATTCCACGTTCCCGAGTTTCAGCATGCGACGATCGGGCCGGGAAGGGTCACCGCCGCTCAGTACTTGTCTTGGAGCGGTCCTTCGAGGGCCAGAGACTTCCGGCCAATCTGATGGACGGGCAACGTCAGCGCAGCCCGGACGAGTGCTTCGCGGTTCGCGAGTGAAGGAGGCACCCAGTGATCAAGATCGGGATGATCGGAGGGTCGGGTTTTGACGACCCGGAGTTTGTTGCAGACGCCAGGACGGTGAAAAAGGGGACCCCTTTTGGCTCCCTCTCCGCGGATCTCGTTAAAGGGAAGGTGGGAGATAGAGAGGTGGTGATCCTCTCCCGGCATGGAAAAGGGCATCGCATTCGGCCCTCCGCGGTCAACTACCGGGCAAACATATGGGCGATGAAGGACGAAGGAGTTACCCACATCATTGCCACAACCGCCTGCGGCTCACTGCGTGAAGAGATCCAACCCGGTCACCTCGTATTCCCCGACCAGTTCATCGACCAAACCCGGACGAGACGAAGCACGTTTTACGAAGGCGACCAGGTCGTGCACATAGCGGTGGCCGATCCTTTTTGCGAGCGTTTGAGGCAAATCCTCATCGAAACCGCGGGTTCTGAAGGCATTACCCACCATCCCACGGGAACGATCGTCACCATAGAAGGCCCGCGATTCTCGACGAGGGCTGAGAGCCGCATGTTTAGATTATGGGGCGGCGACGTCATCAACATGTCCACCGTGCCCGAGGCCGTTCTTGCCAGGGAAGCGGGCATCTGCTACGCGCTGGCGGCCATGAGCACCGACTACGATGCCTGGCATGACAGTGAAGCTCCCGTGGACTGGGAAATGATCGCCACGACAATGAAGAAGAATGTGGAAAATGTGAAAAAGATATTCTTCAGCGCTCTTCCCAGAAGAATGCGACTGTCGAAAAGCCATATAGAGAGCGACCGTGTGAGGACCGCATCGCCTTGCTTCGAAGCTCGCCCGGCAGTCGGGTGCGGTGAAGGAAGATGCTCTTCTCTCTGGCCATCCCCGCGAGGCCCCAACCGGAGGAAAATTGACCATGGATTTAGCCAGCCAGATTGCAGTAGCCAAGGGAACGCAACCGGTCGACCTGCTGTTAAAGAACGGTCGTTTGATCAATGTGTTCGGTGGAGAAATTCACCCGGCTTCCGTTGCCGTACATGAGGATCGTGTCGTCGGGTTCGGAGATTACGACGCGAGAGAAGTGGTGGATCTGGAGGGGCGGTACATAGCGCCGGGGTTCATTGACGGTCATATTCATCTCGAATCGAGCATGCTCAGCATTCCGGAATTCGCCCGTAATGTCGTTCCCATGGGCACGACGAGCGTGGTCGCGGATCCACATGAGATCGCGAACGTTTTCGGACTGAAAGGGATTCGCTACATGCTGGACTCGAGCGCGGGATTGCCGCTGCGAGTCTTCTTGATGTTCCCCTCCTGCGTGCCCGCCACTCCCTTCGAGACGTCAGGCGCCGAACTCGTTTCCGAGGATATGATACCTTTCAAGGACAACGAGCGGATATTGGGACTGGCCGAGGTGATGAACTACCCCGGCGCGATCGCCGGAGATCCGGAGATTCTTGCAAAAATCAAGGTATTCCAGGACAAGGTGATCGACGGTCACGCGCCGGGACTTTCAGGCAAGGACCTTTGCGCGTACGTCGCGGCCGGCATCGGGTCGGACCACGAATGCACCACCCTGGAAGAGGCCCGGGAGAAAATCCGCATGGGAATGCGAATCAAGATTCGGCAAGGCTCGGCCGCGCAGAATCTGGAAGTCCTCCCTCCCGAGATAAACGAATTCAACTCCCGGCACTGTTGGTTCGTTACGGACGATATTGACCCACGGGATCTTATGGAAAAAGGTCACCTGAACCACTTGATTCGAATGGCCCTCAGGCGGGGGATTCATCCGGTCCGGGCCATTCAGATGGTGACAATCAATCCCGCGACCTATTTCAGACTGAGAGGTCTGGGAGCGGTCCTGCCCGGTTACACCGCTGACTTGCTCGTCATAGAGGATCTGGAAGAACTGAAGATCGATCGAGTGTATCATGCCGGCAGACTGGTGGCCCGTAACGGAGAGCTCGTCGTTCCGTCGGTCTCGAAGGGAGATCCGAACCTCGGGGGGAGCTTGAACGTTGACTGGGAAGCGGTCCGCGACTTCACCATCCGCGCGCAAGGCGCGTCGGTTAACATCATCCAGGTGGTTCCCCATCAGATCGTTACAAAGCGTGTCGTAGAGTCCGCGCCGATCTCGAACGGTGAGGTCGTGGCCGATACGGATCGAGATATACTCAAGATTGCCGTAATCGAAAGGCACAGGGGAACCGGCTCCTTTTCTGTGGCGCTGATTCGAGGTTTCGGCCTGAAGCAAGGCGCGCTCGCCAGTACGGTTGCTCATGATTCCCACAATATCGTTGTGGTTGGAACCAACGACCGGGACATGCTCTTCGCGGCAAAAGAGTTGGCCTCCATGGGCGGAGGCATGATCGCGGTTGCCAATGAGACCGTTCTGGCTCGACTCCCGCTGCCCATAGCGGGACTTATGTCGGACCGCCCGGTGGGGGAAGTCAAGGAGGGCATCGAAACAATTGTGCGCTCGGCCCATGATTTGGGATGCGGCCTGGAAGGACCCTTTGCAACGCTGTCGTTCATGGCGTTAACGCCGATCCCTGAACTCAAGATAACGGATCAGGGCCTGTTCGACTCTGTCAATTTCAGGTTCATTTCTCTTTTTGAGACATGACGGCTGCTCGCTCAACCGTGGCCGAGAGCCCTCGGCGCGGTGCTCTCCACTCAGACCGGGACGAATGGCCCGGGCATACCGTGATGGAGATCCGCGACCACTCTGGCTCTGCGGTTGACCGTCCGGCATTGAGTTTTTTTCGAACAGGGCTTGACATGAGAGGCTCCAGTTCTTAACAATCTAAGATAGTGGTTATTCTCAATTAAGGAGAATCGTTGAATGACAAATCAGCGTTGAGGCTCGGGGGTGCAGCGGCGGGTCATAGTCAAAGAAGTGGGGTAAATCGGAACGTACCCACCGCTTACCGGATCTACCAATTTACTCGGAAACGATTATTGAAAATAAATCTGGATGTCGCCTACCGGAATCTCGAGATTTCGTCGGCTGCCGGTTTGACCGCGAAAATGGAGTGAACGGGGACCCTCGAGCGCTTCGATGGCGTCACACGGAAGCCATATGAGGTGCATTGCATGACACGGAGTCGTGTGGGCGAGGTACCTGTCGAATCGATCGCGTTGCTTGCACGACCACCACGTGCAGTGACTGATTATGAACGAGTCTCTCACAGGCTGGAGTTTGTAGGGGTGTGCCGGGACTGTGACGCGAAGGCAGGAATATCGGTGCCGATGGTACGGTTAAGCAGGGAGGAGACGGAAAAAAGAGCGCTTTTCACGGTCATCAGCAAAGGGCAAGTGTCGTTTCCGAACGAGGTCCGGCATTGCAGTGGAAAGGAGAGGTGAATGGTTGATTTCAAGGGATCTCAGACGGAGAAGAACCTGTTAACGTCGTTCGCGGGCGAATCGCAGGCCCGGAACCGGTACACCTATTTCTCTTCGCAGGCTCGAAAGGAAGGGTTTGTCCAGATCGCGAATATCTTCGAGGAGACGGCAAACCAGGAGCGAGAACACGCCAAAAGGTTCTTCGGGCAGCTCAAGGGAGAAGACATCATGGTGGACGCCGCGTTCCCGGCCGGCGTCATCGGAACCACCGCCGGGAACCTCAAAGCCGCGGCCGCTGGCGAGCGCTACGAGTGGAGCGAGATGTACCCGGCATTCGCCAAGATTGCCAGGGAAGAAGGTTTTGAAGCTGCGGCCCAAATTTGGGAAGCAGTAGCCATTGCAGAGAAACAGCATGAGAAACGGTACCTCGATCTCCTACGCAATGTGGAATGCGACACCGTGTTCAAGAAGGACTCGCCGGTGACATGGCGCTGCCTCAATTGCGGGTACCTCCACGAAGGTGCGGAAGCTCCTGAGATGTGCCCTGCCTGTGCTCATCCCAGGGCCTACTATGAGTTGCTCGGCGAGAACTGGTAACCACCGCACGGTTTGATCTGTCATCATGATATGAGGGTACGCACATCACCACCGAAAGACGCAGGAGGGTTAGCCAAATGACTGAAAAGCTTCAGATTTACAAATGTGAAGTATGCGGCAATATCGTTGAGATGGTTCATGGAGGAGACGGTGAGCTGGTCTGTTGTGGTCAGCCCATGAAGCTTTTCTCCGAGAATACTGTCGACGCGGCCCGAGAAAAACACGTGCCGATGAAAGAGAATATTCAAGGTGGTGTAAAGGTCAAGGTGGGGAGCGTCCCCCATCCCATGGAGGAGAAGCACTACATTGAATGGATAGAAATTGTTTCCGGCGGAAAGGCCTACCGTCAGTTCTTGGAGCCCGGTCAGGCGCCGGAAGCGGTCTTCACCGTGGAGGGTGATTTCACTGCTCGAGAGTACTGTAACCTGCACGGTCTGTGGAAGTCCTGATTTGGAGGAGACCGATAACCGAGGGTCTGCCGAAGCGATCCATACCGATCGCTCCGGCATCTTCAAGGTCGGGATTCCCTTCACTGGTCCGCGTGCTGGAAGTCCGCGGGTGTTTCACCAATCCAATCGCCTAACGAAGGTGGAAGAGACAGGGTCCCATGGCCAAACCAGAAGAAATGTGGCAATGCCAGACAGTTAATTGCGGATACATTTACAATCCGGACAAGGGTGACAGGAAAGGGAAGATTGCCAAGGGAACCCTTTTCGAAGATCTGCCGGAAGATTGGAAATGCCCGGTTTGTGGGGCCGGCAAGAAGATGTTCCGCCCTCTGGCCGGGCCCGGCTCCGTTATGGAGGAGGCCCGGTAACATCTCAGGCAGCGGAGTTTGCCTGAGCGGCTCCTCAGGCGCGGCACCGCGTCCGAGATCCCGAGGAATAGGCAGGATATGAACAAGCTGACAAGATTGCTGCTATGCCTGGCAGTGTCCCTGGCGACGCTTCCCCCCGTGGCGATGGCGGCCAACTCACTGACGGTAAATGCTCAGGCTCTGTCTCAAACACACCTTCCCATTCCGGCAGATGCCGCGGCACGGAGCTATCTTGGTCTTTCCGGAAGCGGGTCTTTCACCTTGCCCCAGGTCAAGACCGACATTCTCGTTGTTGAAGTGTTCAACATGTACTGTCCGTACTGTCAGGCTGACGCGCCAAAGGTGAATAAGCTCTACGCCCTGATGGCAAAGCATCGCCAGTCGAAGCAGAGGATAAAGATCCTGGGCATCGGTATCGGAAACACCCCCTATGAAGTGGACGTGTTCCGGCGAAGGTTCAAGGTGCCCTTTCCGCTCGTGCCCGACGAAAAATCAGAAATACGGCGGTGGGTAAATAAGCCCTTTCGGACGCCCACGTTCATCGTGCTGAAGAAGGGTAAAGGATCTGCGCTTCAGATCATGAAAGTCCATGAGGGGCAACTGGAGCATGTCCGCCGGTTTTTCGATTCGATTTCTCGAATGTAGCGTCCTGACGGGAGGCCTCATGAATACGCAGAGCAATAGAGACCGTTGGAAAATTCTCATCCCCGCCCTTGTCATGTTGTGCCTATCGTGGGCTTTGCCCCTGCGGGCGGAAGTGCCGAAGGCGCAGATCTACAATCCCGGAAAGCTCAAGGCCACGGATAGCGGAACAAAGCTCAAAGTGGGAGATTCCGCGCCTGATTTCCAGCTCCCGTCACTTTCCGGCAAGAAGGTGTCTCTGAGCACGTACCGAGGCAAGAAGAATGTCGTGATCTCTTTCGTGCCTGCTGCATGGACCCCTGTCTGTTCGCAACAGTGGCCCGGATACAATATCGCGCAGGACCTCTTTGAGAAGAACGATGCCGTATTGCTGGGAATCTCGGTGGATAACATTCCCACCCTCTATGCCTGGACCAAAGACATGGGGAAACTCTGGTTTCCCGTGCTATCCGATTTCTGGCCCCATGGAAAGGTGGCGGCCAAATACGGGGTGCTGAGATCGGACGGAACAGCGGAACGGGCTTTATTCATCATCGATAAGAAAGGGATCATCCGGTACATTGATGTTCATGACATCAACGTGATGCCGCGTTTGGATACGCTGGCAAAGGAGCTCGAGAAGCTACCGAAATGAGGTGGGCATCCCCCTGAGGGGGCCTATGGGTGAATGAGAGGAGGCATGGCCCATGGACGGCAGGGCTCGGTTGGTGGTCGCCACCATCATACTCGTCGGGGTGTGGTATCCGTTGTCCTATGCGGCCAGGGAAGAGCCGCCGGTGAGTGACGCAACGCAGGACTGTATCGCCTGCCACATCGAGACCCATCCCGGAATAGTCGCGGACTGGCGGAGGAGCCGCCACTCACGGACAACCCCAGCCGAAGCGCTAAAAAAACCGAAGCTCCAGAGAAGGGTTTCCGCGAAGACGATCCCCGAGAACCTCTCCACGGTGGTGGTCGGCTGCGCTGAATGTCACACGCTGAATCCTGCCTCCCACAAGGACACCTTTACTCATAATGACCAGAAAGTGCACGTGGTTGTTTCTCCGAGGGACTGCTCGACCTGTCATCCCGATGAGGCCGATCAATTTCGCGAGAATCTCATGTCCTATGCCCGCGTGAATCTGGTGGATAACAAATTATATCAAACACTTGTTAAATCTGTCAATGGAGTTCAGACGTTCAAGGACATGAAGACGTCCATCGCCGGTCCTGATGCGATGACGAACGCTGCCTCCTGTTATCACTGCCACGGCACGGCAGTCGAGGTGAAAGGCACTGAAAAAAGGGATACCGACCAGGGAGAGATGGAGTTTCCCGTACTCACCGGGTGGCCAAATCAGGGCGTGGGCCGATTCAATACGGATGGGAGTAGGGGATCATGCTCCGCGTGCCACACCAGGCATCAGTTTCCCATTGAAATGGCCAGGAAGCCCTATACCTGCTCGCAATGTCACAAAGGACCTGATGTGCCCGCATATAAGGCGTACATGGTCAGCAAGCACGGCAACCTTTTTTCCTCGTTAAAGGGGGAGTGGAACTTTCAGCAAGTCCCGTGGACACTGGGAACCGACTTCTCAGCCCCCACATGCGCGGTGTGCCATATCAGTCTCCTCGTCGATGGTGAGGGCACGGTCATTGAGGAACGAACCCATCGTATGAACAACCGGCTCCCCTGGAGGATCCTCGGATTAATCTATGCCCATCCCCAACCGAAATCTCCCAATACTTCCATCATAAGAAATGCTGATGGTCAGCCGTTGCCGACCACCCTGAACGGGAAACCGGCAACGAAATATCTGATCGGGCCCAAAGAAATGGAAACCAGGCGGAAAACCCTGCAGAAGGTCTGCCGCGCATGTCACGGTGAGGATTGGGTGAACGGGCACTGGGCCCGCTTGGAAAATACCATCAAGACGACGGACGAGATGACCAGGACAGCCACTGAAATTGTTTCCAAGGCCTGGGACGAAGGGCTGGCGGACCGCAAGAACGGGCTTTTCGACGAAGCTATAGAGAAACAATGGGTTGAAGAATGGCTTTTTTACGCTAATTCCACTCGTTTTGCTGCCGCGATGATGGGTGCGGATTACGGAGTGTTTGCCAACGGCAGATGGTTTCTATCCAATAATATCCAGGATATGCTTGATCGTCTGCGGTTCCTCAAGGCAATCAAGAAAGGCAGTCCCTGATTCTTGCCCGGATCACAACGTGTCAAGGAGGCAGAGATGACGGAAAAGATCAGTTGGAAATGTTCCAATTGCGGCTATACCTTTGAAGCTGATGCTGGTGAGGCGCCGCCGCAGGCGTGTCCGTCCTGCAAGCAGAAATGTGAATTTCTCAATGTGAGCTGTTATGTGCCGGAGTGCGGTCAGACCGGTCAGGATCCGCGGCTCGGCTGACCAGGACCAGGGGGTCTGCTCTCGGAGGGCGGGCGGTCTGTGTGCATCTCCTTGGTTCCGAGACGAGCAGCCGAATACAAGTGTGTCATTGAATGAAAGTGCTCGGGATCTACGGAAGCCCTCGAAAAGGAGGGAACAGCGACAGACTACTGAATGAGGCACTGAAAGGAGCTGAATCTGTCCGGGCTGACGTATCGTCGATACGTTCGCGCGACCTGAAAATCCTGGGATGTCTCGAGTGCGGCGGATGCGACGACACGGGTCAATGTGTTGTCGATGATGACATGCAAGATGTTTATCCCCGGCTCCTGGAAGCGGACGTTATCATCGTTGCCTCACCGATGTTCTTTTATGGGGTGACTTCATGGGTAAAGGCCCTGATAGACCGCTGCCAGGCCTTGTGGAACAAAAGAATGATGGAAAAGACCCCTGAACAGCGGAAATCCTACGAGGGCGGCAGGGGCTACCTCATTGCCGTGGGAGCGACAAAAGGCAAAAATCTCTTTGACGGGGCGGAACTCGGTCTGCGCTATTTTTTCGATGCCTTGGACATGACGTACGAGGGTGGGGTCTTTGTGAGATCCGTTGAGGGGAAAAACGACATAGCCGAGCGCCGCGATGCGATGGAAGAGGCCTTTGAGATGGGGCGACGAGCTGCTGAGCCGAGCAAACCGTGACTGAGATGGGTTGACGTGAGAGGAGGCCCGAAACATGCCAAAAGCTCTGATCGTGTATGCCACGAGAACCGGCCAAACACAAAGCATCGCCGATCTGATTGCCGAAGGGATAAGATTCACCGGTGCGGACGCGGAAGTCCTCAACGCGGTTCACGTCAAGAAAGAGGACGAGCTCAAGGGGTACGACGCGTACGTCCTGGGGTCCGCCACGTACCACGGTGACATGATGCAGGCGATGAAGACCCTGCTTTTTCTCATGGCAAAACTTGATGTCAAAGGCAAGGCGGCAGGATCCTTTGGAGCCTTCGGGTGGAGCGGGGAAGCCACTGACCGCATATATGACACCATGAAGAACGTCTTTGAGATGGACATGGTGGGATCGCCATTGAGGTTGAAGTCGGCTTCTCTGCAAGGTGCAATGCAGATGGCTCAGGATTACGGTAGAGAGATCGGCAAGAAAATGGGTGGGGAATAAGACTTGCGACGCGACTGCCACTCACAGTAGATTCAAGTGACGCGGCACTTCGCGGCAGGAGGTTGCTGACTGGGCTCCGCGCCGGTCTTTTTCCAAGGACAGCCGTGAGGCGGCACGACGTTTCCTGGATGATGTGGAGAGGAGCGGCTTTACCGAAGCGACCTGAGACAACGGGACCGTAGGACGCCGTCCCCGCTGCTCTTCGGTCATGAGAAGACGGAGAGAAGCTCTCGCAACATCAGTCACCTGGGGCTTGTGCACCCGGGACCTTTATTAAAGCAGAAAGGAAGAACGAACATGCAAAAGTACGTGTGCGAAGTTTGTGGTTACGTTTATGATCCCGCAGTGGGAGACCCTGACAACGGTGTAAGCGCTGGAACAGCTTTTGCCGACCTTCCCGATGATTGGGTTTGTCCGGTGTGCGGCGCGGACAAAGACAGCTTTTCGCCCGAGTAAACGGATCTTGTACCCTCGTTCCAGAGGCTGGGCAAAGGGTACATGATAGGGAGGATCACGTTGCGAACCCTCGTTGAAGTAAAAAAAGGAATTCACTGGGTCGGTGCGGTTGACTGGAATATCCGTGATTTTCACGGGTATTCGACTTACAAAGGCACGACCTATAACGCCTTTCTCATATTGGACGACAAGATAACTCTCTTTGACACCGTCAAGAACGGTTTCAGGAACGACCTGCTTCACAACATATACAAAGTGGTTGATCCCACGAAGATCGATTACCTGGTAGTCAACCATGCAGAGCCTGACCATTCGGGGTCGTTGTCGGAAATGATCGAGATCATTAAACCCGACAAGGTCTTTTGCTCCCCCATGGGCAAGAAGGCTCTCCTAGAGCATTTCCACAAAGAAGATTGGCCGTACGAGGTGGTGGAAACAGGCCAGGAGATCAGTCTCGGTACCAGGACCGTTAAATTTATCGAGACGCGTATGTTGCATTGGCCGGACAGCATGTTCTCATATCTGGAGGAGGATGCGCTTCTCATATCGAGCGACGCTTTCGGGCAGCATTGGGCCACGAGCGAGCGCTTCAACGATCAGGTGGATACCTCTGAGCTCATGGGTCATGCGGCGAAGTATTATGCAAACATTCTCCTGCCCTACTCGCCCCTGGTGAAGAAACTGCTCGCCTCGGTTGAACAGATGGATCTGAAGATCGACATGATCTGTCCGGACCACGGTTTGATCTGGCGCGAAAACCCCCAGCAAATCCTTGCCGCGTACGACGTGTGGAGCAAACAGGTGACCGATCAGAAGGCGGTCATCGTTTACGACACCATGTGGCGCAGCACGGAGACAATGGCCAAGGCCATTGCCGATGGGCTTGTGGAGAATGGGATCAGTACCGAGCTTCTGGATCTCGCGGTCAATCATCGCAGTGACATCATCACAGAGGTGCTTGACGCAAAGGCCCTCATCGTCGGGTCATCGACCCTCAACAATGGAGTGCTGCCGCGCATGGCGGATTTCCTCTGTTACTTGAAAGGGCTGCGACCAACCAATCGAATCGGATGCGCATTCGGCTCGTACGGTTGGAGCGGTGAAGCAGTCAAATTGATCAATAACGAACTGGAGGCCATGAAAATCAAGTTGGTCCATCCAGGTCTTCGCCTCAAATATGTCCCTGAACATGAGAGTCTCCGGGAGTGCGTTGATCTGGGCCGGCAGGTAGCCAAGGCCATCAAGGAGTAGGTCTCTCAGATCGATTGGATTGTACGATTGGTAGAGGGGGCCGGAAGTGATAGTCGAGCACAGTTCGGGCCGGCAGCTCAAACGAGAAGTTCTCGGCCTCCTCAAATCCGAAAATTTTTCACGAGCCCTGAGTGAATTGCGTCTCTTGCCGGCTCGGAGAGTAATAAACCCTCTGCTGTCCTTGTTCTGCCATGATGATGAAGAAGTGCGCTGGCGCGCTATCACCGCGGCAGGAGAGGTGGTGGAACATCTGGCAGCAACTGATCGGGAATCCGCAAGGGTCATTATGCGGCGGCTGATCTGGAGCCTGAATGATGAGTCAGGCGGGATCGGATGGGGCGCGCCGGAAGCAATGGGGGAAATCATGGCCCGGGACGAGGCATTTGCTCAAGAGTATTCCTCCATCTTCATCTCTTACATGGCTGAAGAGGGAAACTTCCTCGAGTACGAGATTCTGCAGCGCGGCCTGCTCTGGGGCCTGGTGAGGCTCGCGCAAGCCCGCCCTCACCTGCTCGAGGGGGCTGTCCCCCATCTCTCTTCTTACCTGGAATCGAGAGATGCTGGTGTGAGAGGGCTTGCCGCGTTGGCAGCGGGCCTGTTGGACGCCGAGGAGCTCAGGCCGAAACTCGAGGCCCTCATGGGGGATCAGGATGAATTCTTCTTCTACAATCGGAACGAGCTGGATCGTTACCGTGTAGCCCAAATGGCGCAGGAGGCATTGGCCCGTCTTGATCGATGATGAGACACGTACGCGGCCGGCCTTGTGAAGAACGACGCGCCACATTCCGGGATCGCACCCGGGTTTATGTTCGATCGGGCTGAACGCCCACTTGGAAAAGAAAGGAGTCCCCGCCATGGATCCCGGATTATTCCGCTGGCAAACGCAGACCTGTAGCTTCTTCGTCAAGGCCCTTGAGATGTTGGGGGGATAAATGAACAGAAAGAAATACTTCGTTCTTACCGGCTTGGCATCCGTATGTGCGGCAATGTTACTCGGAGGTTGCAGCACGATAGTCTTGTTCGACCCCAAAGGACCGATCGGCGAGTCGGAGCGGTTCGTCATCATTACGGCCTTCTTGCTGATGCTGATCGTGGTCATTCCCGTCTTCGTCATGGGTTTCTGGTTTCCTTTCAAGTACAGAGCGTCCAATACCAGATCGACGAATAGGCCGAAGTGGGGTTATTCCGCCAAAATCGATTTTTTCATGTGAGCCCGTCCACATCGAAGCCGTATCCCTCAATTGGAAATGGCTCTTCATCTACCCGGATCAGAATATCGCGACGGTGAACCAAATCACGTTTCCCGTCAATGTTCCGGTCAGCTTCAAACTCACGTCGGGCACCGTAATGACGTCCTTCTTTATCCCGCAGCTCGGGAGCCAGATCTACGCGATGGCAGGCATGCGAACCCGATTGCACCTCCTCGCTGACAAACCAGGCACGTATGCCGGACACAATCAGCAATTAAGCGGTCTCGGTTACGCGAACATGCATTTCCAGGCGAATGCGGTTTCCCGTGAACAGTTTCAATCGTGGGTGCAAAAGGTCAAGCAATCTCCGAAAAAGCTTGATCTCGCACGATATGAGGAACTCACAAAGCCAAATGTCGGCTACTATCCGGTGACCTATTTCTCTTCAGTCAAACCCGATCTGTTTCAGTATATCCTGAGTCAATTCAATCCAATCTGGGACAAGAAGTCCGGCCTTTTGAGCAGAGGATCCCTTTCTATGCACGCAGGGAGCGACGTTTCGGAGGAACATTGATATGTTTGGAAAGTTGAGCCTTTCAGCGATTCCGTTTAATTATCCGATTACGATGGCCGCGCTAGCTGCTGCCCTTCTCCTGGGCTTGTTGATCCTGGCCTGGATCACGTATCACAGAAAATGGATGTACCTTTACCGAGAATGGCTGACCAGCCTGGACCATAAGAGGATCGGTATTATGTACATCGTCCTGGCATTGGTTATGCTCCTGCGCGGGTTCTCCGATGCCATTCTGATGCGCTCCCAGCAGGCCGTTGCCGCGGGCGGCTCCCTGGGCTTTCTGCCCCCTGATCACTTCAATCAGATATTCAGCGCTCACGGCTCAATCATGATCATCTTCATGGCCATGCCGTTTCTTGTCGGGTTGATCAATATCGTTGTGCCGCAGCAAATCGGTGCACGCGATGTAGCCTTTCCCTTTATGAATTCGCTCAGTCTCTGGCTCACCGGAGCCGGAGCGTTGCTGGTCATGATATCACTGGGTTGTGGTGAGTTTTCCAAAGCCGGGTGGTCGGGATACGCCCCGCTGAGCGAACTACAGTTCAGCCCCGGCGTCGGGGTGGACTATTGGATATGGGGTTTCCAGATCGCGGGTATCGGCACGACCATGACCGGTATCAATTTTCTCGTCACCATCCTGAAAATGCGCGCCCCCGGCATGAACTTTATGCGGATGCCGTTGTTTGTGTGGACTACTTTTTTCACTATGGTGCTCGTCGTTTTGGCATTTCCGGTTCTGACGGCCGATCTCGCCATGCTAGCACTCGACCGCTACCTGGGCATGCATTTTTTCACCAACTCGCTCGGTGGCAACCAGATGATGTATGTCAACCTATTCTGGACCTGGGGGCATCCCGAAGTCTATATCGTGATCCTGCCGGCTTTTGGGATCTATTCGGAGGTCGTCGCCACGTTCTCCGGAAAACGGCTGTTCGGCTATACTTCAATGGTGTATGCCACCGGAGTCATCACGGTCCTTTCCTTTTCCGTCTGGTTGCATCATTTCTTCACCATGGGCGCCCCTCCGAACGTCAACCTCTTTTTCGGGATTGCGACCATGTTGATTGCCGTTCCCACCGGGGTGAAGATCTTCAACTGGCTTTTCACCATGTACCGCGGCCGTATAAGATTCACCACTCCGATGTACTGGACACTGGGATTTCTCTTTACCTTTACGGTCGGCGGTATGGCCGGCGTGCTGTTGTCCGTGCCACCCGCTGACTATGTGCTCCACAACAGCCTGTTTTTGATCGCGCACTTTCACACCATGCTGATCCCCGGTTCGGTGTTCGGCTTTTTCGCAGGCTATTGCTACTGGTTTCCGAAAGCAATCGGCTTTGCACTGGACGAAAATTGGGGTAAACGCGCATTCTGGTGCTGGTTGATTGGTTTTTACCTTGCTTTTGCGCCCCTGTATGTACTGGGTTTCATGGGCATGCCCCGGCGCATGGAGCATTACGCCAATTCGGCCTGGCAGCCCTATCTGGTCGTCGCCGCCGCGGGTACGGCTGTGATTCTGATCGGCATCCTATTCCAGATGATTCAATTGGCCGTGAGCATCAAACAACGTAACAGCGCTCGTGATCTGACCGGCGACCTCTGGGGCGGCCGTACCCTGGAGTGGGCCACTTCTTCGCCCCCGGCCTTCTATAATTTCGCGAAAACGCCCGTCGTTCACGACATCGACGCTTTCATGGACATGAAGGAAAAAGGCATTGCTTACAAGCCCCCGGATCGATACCAAGATATCCATCTGCCGAAGAACACGGCGAAAGGCGCTATCACCGGCGCATCGGCCGGCGTGTTCGGATTCGCCATGGTCTGGTACATCTGGTGGCTGGCGATCCTCGGCGCTTTGGTCATGCTTTTTATGGTGATCGCTCGCGCATCCGATGACGACACCGGCTACATCGTGCCAGCCGCGGATATCGAGCAGATCGAGAATCGGCGCTATCGGCAGCTCGCCGACGCGATGGCCGACCAATCGGCCGACGGACCGGCCGCACCGGAACCTTTACCGGAGATGTGAATTATGACAACCGACGCTTCCACCATCGACGCCGCTCAGCTCGAAG
>JARRRG010000079.1:0-7135 GCA_037380965.1 Deltaproteobacteria bacterium | reverse complement strand
GCTGCTCAAGCCCCCGTCCCTGCCGCTCCGGAGATGCCCGGGACCTCTGACGTCACCGAGACGGTGATATCCATCATCATGGAGGCCACAGGATACGACCGTGACGAAATCGAACCGGATATGGATTTACGAGAGGATCTCTCCATACGATCCAGCCGGTTGCCGGTGATTATGGACGCCCTGGAAACCCATTTCAGTATCAAGATCGAACTTGAAGATTTCATGGACGTTCGGACTATCCGTGACATATCCGAAAAGATCTCCGAGGTGGTGTCCAGGGAAACCGATTCCGTGCCTTCACCAGCCCCGAAGACCAGCTCCGTGAGCACAGGCCCGGAGGCCATCTCCCCGACGGTTGAGCCCTCTGATGAGAAGCAGAGTCTCAAGAGGGTGGTCTTTTCGGAGGTTCCACTTGAGAATGGGCAATTCCAGCCGATAGAACTGGACACCATGGAATCGGTTGCCATTTTTTCCTCGGAATCGAAGAGTGAATTGTCGCATCTCACCGGGGACGTGTTCCGAAGAGATTACGGCGTCAATTCGATTCCGCTGGCTTTCGTAGGCAACCATTCCGCTGGTGGTGACAATGATTTCGATTTACTGACTTTGGATGGGGCTTCGCGGGCCGCGGAAAGACTCGACAGCATAGAGTCGCTCGCGGGAATCGTGTTCATCCTCGATGACGCCGCGGAAAATCGTCTCTCGGCCATTGAAAAAACACCCGATCTCCTGACAGGATTCTTTGTTCTCCTGAAAACTTTTCTCAATTCCTCCTCGAAGAAATTCGTGATCCTTCTTCACAAGAGCGGGCAGCCAAACGGCCCGGCCCGGGTCTTGGCCGAGGGGATGCTCGGAATGTTCCTCAGCCTGGGTCACGAGTTCTCGTCGGTTCAGTTTCGCACCATCCGGCTCGACGAAAAAACCGATCTCGAAGCGGCTCTACGCGGGGCTTTGGATCGCAGCCGGAACGTCGTCGAGACCATTTATCGCGACGGACAAGTGTTCACCCGAGCTGGTCATGTCGAGCCCTCAATTTTCGGGGACGGCAGGAAATGTCCCATTCGTGCCGGCGGCCTGGTTGTCCTCTCGGGTGGAGCTTACGGTATAACGTCCTATCTCGCTCGGAGTCTCGCAATCCTCGGTTGCCGCCTGGTCTTTCTCGGCAGGACCATGCTTGACCCGGAGATCGATTACGCGAGCCTGCTGGCTGAAGACGTCGACTCCAGAGAGAACCTGACGAAGAGCATTGAAAAAGCAAAACCTGGGATTTCGGCCGAGCAACTGGAACAGGAAACATCACAGGCAGCCAAGGCCCTTGAAATAATACGCCAGGTTGAAGAGTTGCGTTCCCTGGGCATCGATGCTTCGTACTTCAGTTGTGATGTGACAAACGGGGAGCGGACCAATGCCGTGATCGAGGAAATTGTCACGCGGCATGGAGCGATAGACGGCATAATTCACGGAGCGGGCATCCTGAGGGATAATCTGGCCAAACAGATGACGCCGGAAGACTTCGCCGCCGTCATGGATGTCAAGTTCCGAGGCGCCTGGAACCTCTATAGCGCGGCTCAAAAGGCAGGTCTAAGATTCTTCGCGTGTCTCTCCTCGGCTGCCGCGATTCAGGGCAATCCCGGCCAGGCGAACTACTCGGCTGCCAACAGGATGATGTCCGGGTTGATGGAGCACCTCAAGAGCACGGACGACTCGATTACCTTCAAGGCTCTGATGCTCCCGCCTATCGAGGGCTCGGGCATGGCGGACGATCCTGAAATCCGTGCCCTTATGAAAAGGATGAACGCGGCTTATGTCCATGCGGACGAACTTGAAGGGCTGTTTTACCGAGAATTGTTCTTTGGTGCCCCAGAGGAGGTGTGGGTCCTCTTCATGCGATCCCTCCCCGATTTGAAAAGCGTGCGGCTCGACTCTTCCGAGGCCCCCCCGGACGAGGGAGAGATGGAGACGTGCACAGTCGTGTTCAAAAGTGACGATTTCCCCATGATCGATTCGGTCTCATTTGCCGACCTCTCGAAAGGCGAATTGTCAGCGACCCGGATCTTTTCTCGGAAAAAAGACCTGTGGATATCTGACCACAAGCCCTTCAAGTTCCTGAGGCATCCGCTGGTCTCGGCGATCATGGCGCTGGAAACCTTCATGGAAGCATCCAGGCTGCTGTATCCCTATCTGAAAGTCGTCGGCATCCGGAACGCGGAGTTCCTGGACATCATCGAGTGTCCCCCGGAGGTGGAACGATCGTCAGTGGTTTCGTGCCGACGCGTCGAGAGTGCAGGATCCGAAGTTGTCTGCGACGTCTCCCTGGCGACTCATGAGATCTCTCCTTCGGGTCAGGTCATGGAAAGAATGTATAAGAACTTCAGGTCATTGGTGATCCTGGGGAACGCCAAGGAATCACCCGCCGGCGACCCACCCGGTTTTCCGGTAAGACTCGACGAGCTCGACACGCGTCCCATGAATCATGCTGAGGTGCTTGATTGGTACAATGATCGCTCGGACATGCAGGGGCGATATCGAATACTCAGGGAGCTCGACGGCACCGGTGCGGGAGCGGTTCGCGGCCGATTCATCTATGATCAGAACGATGACCTGGCCAGTCCCCTCAAGAGCCGTTATCAATACTCCCCCTACCTGTTGGAGGCCCTGATGCAGGTGGTAAACTTCTATGTGGTCATGAGGGACAGAAACGAGCAGCGCGCAATGATCCCTTACAAAATAGGGGAAGTAGCGTTTTATAAGAATTGCGCTGTTGGTGAAAACCTGACCCTGGAGGGCCGGCTGAAGCAGCAGAGTGAGGAAGGCATCGTTTGGGACGCTCGAGCAGTGGATGAGAAAGGCGCGACGATCATCGTGGCTCGGCAGATGATGATGCGCTGGTTTACCCCCTGAGTCTCTCAAGATCACGGGAAGCTTGGCCCGGCGCACACTGGGGAGACTACTGGCGGAGAGAATTCGCGCTCGCCCGCACTGGGCACGGCCAAGCTCCATGGCGAAGTGGAATCCTGATGGATAGAGTGGCAACCCTTGGTATGGGAAACGTTCTGCCTGACCGAGCCGCGAACACCCGCGAATCAATAGACGTGAGCCGGCGGCGGGTGAATGTCGAGCTTCTGAGGCCCATCGGGGCACAAGAGTGGATCATCCACGGGTCTATCCGCGCCGGTGAGCAACAGGTGACGAGGCTTATCAAAGAGGCCGCCAAGGCTCGCCTCCTGGCCGCACTCTGGAGCCGTTATCGCTCGAACAAACCCGCGGACAACGGCCTTTATCCCACGCCTCAAGGACCTCTCCCGCGGCTTGACACGACTGATGGCGCCTCTCGCAAGCCACGCCTCTCAGTGGGCGGACGCCGCGGTCCGTCGATCTCGTTTACTCACCTGGCCGGTCGAACCTGGGCGGCTATGAGCACCGGCTCGTGCTGTGTCGGTATCGACGCGACGCGAGGTGCGGAATTTGTGCCTCCCTATCCATTCGACAAGGTCTTTCACAAGGAAGAGCTCGAATACGCTCGCGCAGTAACGAGGGATGACCGGGAAGTAGCAGCCGCGTTCCTCTGGTCCTGCAAAGAGGCCGTGGTCAAAGCTATGGGATGCGGTTTGAGCTTTCTGGAACCGCTCCATTTGGTTGTCGGTCCATGGGCCGAAGCTGAAGCGTCAGGAGTCTTCCGTGTCGACCCAGTCGGTGCTGCGCGGAGCAGGTTCCCTCTCATGAGCATAAGACCGGTCCCCGTGACTGTTTTTCGGGATGAAAGCACATGGCTGTCGATAGCCGTCGTCGAGCCCGTACAAACCCTTAAGTCAGCCCCGCGATAGCGTTGCTGCGGCCCGCAAGGGAACGTCAGGGGAGGTTCCCTCCAGGCGAACAGGGGATGAGCAGACGGTTGTTTCCTCCTCGCCCTACCGGGCGGTCGACTCCGAACGCGGGTCTTCGCCGGAAAGGAGTGCAGGGCGGCACCGGATCGGGCATTGCCGGAGCCGATACGGGCAGCGATGAGCGTAAACCGGCAATAACCGTAACGTACGAGATAGGTGGGGAGAGGGCGCGGCTGGTGGAAGAGATTTCCCTGAGAAAGGGGAATTGTGCCCATGAGATGTTTCTTCCACGCGGGCGAAGTCATCTGAGCCTCGACTGGATGTGGCGGAACGAGAGGTGGGCTTTTCTCACGGAAGTTTGAGAAATGTCTTGCCTTTTAGGGAATCGGCTGTTATATCATGATGAATCAACTGTATTTTTCGTTTCAGTACATTTTGGGAGGGTATCCATGACGCTTACGAAAGCCGACATCGCGAAAAAAATCGCCGATGACTGCGGGTTTATGAAGGGGGAGGCGACAGAAATTGTCGAAAGGCTGCTGGACATAATCAAGTCAAAGCTCATAGCCGGTGAAGATGTCATGATTTCCGGCTTCGGGAAGTGGACGATCAAAGCGAAACATTCCCGGCGAGGGCGCAATCCTCAGACTGGCGAAGAGCTGATTCTTGACGCCCGCAGAGTGGTGACGTGGAAATACTCGCCCGTTCTGAAGAAGGCTGTCAACACCTCACTTTCCAAGTAGGTTTCCCTGGATTCCCACAATGCCTGCCCACAGTCCGGCGAGACGGCCGGACAGGCGGGAGAACCTGCCGGAGAGAGACGGGTCGGCTGCATAGGAAGTTAAAGAGACGGATAATCGTTGTCTGCGTGCACAATGGCAGATGGGCTGATTCTCGGGACACTCGGATCGTGGTTTTCTGATGGGCCTGGCAAGGTGTTCCCTTTCGAGGCGTCCTGTATATGGCGATGCCCGAACAGACTGATGAAAATCGTAGCCGTTTTCCATTGAAGAGTTTTCTCGCTGACTTCCGATCCAACTTGACCGATCAGGAGTTGAAGCACAGATACAAACTCTCCACTCAGGCCTTTGTTGTTCTTATCAGGGACCTGGCGGCCAAGAACGTCATTGAGGAGACAGATCTGGCCCGGCGAAGGGAAATGGCCGTCCAGAGAGACCTGGCAAAAGAATCTGAATTTCTCGCCGGTCTCTTTATTTGCCCAAACTGCAGTCATCCCAGTCCGGAACCATTCGAGACATGTCCCGCGTGCGGCGCGCGCCCTGACGATTTCCTTCCCGGTGAGGAATTGCTTGATTCGCTGGCCACAAGTGGAAAACACATCCAGGTCGAAGATATCGACGAAGAAGTAGAAGTAGTGGAGGAATCGGACGCATCTGAAATGCCGCCGCATGGGTCCGGCGAACAAGAAGCTGCCTCGACTCCGCACATGGAGACCGAGGCCAAAGAAAAATCATCCCGCCTGAAGATGGTCCGCTCTTTTTTCTCCCAGAAGTTGAAAAAGAAATAAGGTCATCCTTCGGTTGAGAGACGCAGAACCGGAAAAATCCCCCAGCGAATATCCTGATGACCGAAGGCGGGCTGAAGATCGGCCTTCTGGCCACTTGGCACATCGGGAACCGGGCGGGTACAGAGAAGTCCTGCAAATCGCGGTGCCACTTATTCTTTCCACGGCCTCGCTCACGGTGGCGCTGTTCGTGGATCGCATGTTCCTGGCATGGTACGGGGAGACCTCGGTTGCCGCGGCCACGCCCGGCGGGATAACCTACTTCACCTTTTGTTCCTTCTTCTTCGGAACCACACAGTATGTAAACTCCATCGTGGCCCAGCATTATGGGGCAGGGGACCGGCCGGCCTGCGCGCGGGCCGTGTGGCAAGGGATCTTTTTCTCTATCGCATCCGTCCCGGTCATCCTGGCGCTCATTCCCTTGTCATCGCTCATCTTTTCGTGGAGCGGGCATGGCGCGAAGGTGGCGAAGCTCGAGGCCGACTATTTTTCCATTCTCATGGTGGGAGGAGTGATGCTTCCGGTCAACGCGTCGCTCTCCTCCTTTTTTTCCGGCCGGGGAAAGACCGGTGTCGTGATGTGGGGAAACGTGGCTGGAAACGCGGCAAACGTTCTCCTCGATTATCTTCTTATCTTCGGCAAATTCGGATTCCCGGAGATGGGAATCCGCGGCGCGGGTCTCGCCACAGCAGTAACCGGAGTCTTGCCTGCGCTGTTCTGGGGGGGCATCTTCCTCTCGGCACGCTACGAGAAACAGTATCGGAGCCGACGAGAGTTTCGCTGGGACAATCGCCTTTTCCTCATGCTGATTCGTTACGGCGTTCCATCGGGAGTGCAATTTTTTCTGGATGTCGCGTCCTTTGCGCTCTTCGTACTGTTGGTGGGACGGCTTGGCGTGGTGGATCTCGCGGCGACAAACATTGTGTTGAGTATTGAGCTGCTTTCCTTCTTGCCGATGATAGGAATGTCCATCGCTACCGCGACCCTCGTCGGCAAGTACATCGGGAGAGGAAATCCTTCGCTGGCTGAGAGAAGTGTATACTCGGCTTTGAAACTGGCCCTGGGTTACATGACCGCGATGGCCTTGCTCTTTTTCTTCTTTCCAGAGGTCTTCCTCGCCATTTTTAAGTACGGAATGACCGAAGGCCCGGACTTTGCAACCATCGTGGATCGGGGGACGATTCTTTTGCGCATCGTAGCCGTGTACACGGTTTTCGACACGCTTTTCATAATTTTTTCAGGGGCCTTGAAGGGAGCGGGAGACACTCGCTTCGCAATGTGGGCTCAGACGTTGCTGGCCTGGATATTTTTTGTTCCGCCGGTGTACCTCATCATTGAATACCTTGACCTGGGACTTTATGTTGCCTGGTCCTGGGGCCTGGTCTATGTGATTCTCCTGGGCACCGTCTTTTGGGCGCGTTTCCATTCCGGTTACTGGAAACAGATCCAGATGATCAAAACCGGTTCCACGGGACATGGCCGTGTGAAGCCACGGTAAAGGTCATGCATTGGCCGTTCAGCTCGCATGGCCGACCGAAGTCCTCCGGAGAGATTCTTGTCGATCGGAGAAGGCGGAGCAGTGTTGTTGCGACCATCCGTGCCTTTACGAATCGGGGTTACAGCGCGTTGCCCAACGTTATCTGAATCTCTTCGATTTTCCGATCGCGATCCGGTGGTGCAGCTTCCAGAATTATCAAGGTCTGTTGCGCGGGCTTGTAGTTCTGGTCAGCCGCCTTTCCCAACCATCTCATGGCCTCATCTACGTCCCTTACGCCTCCCTGGCCCA
>JARRRG010000078.1:0-7154 GCA_037380965.1 Deltaproteobacteria bacterium | reverse complement strand
CAAGTCCTACTAAACTTTACCGGTTTATTCCCTCACTCCCGGCCATAAGTTCTTTATCGGCCTCCCGTGATTTTGAGGAAAGGAGGATTCGACGTGAAATCACTGGTGTGCTTAAAGCAGGTCCCTGACACCGAAACTCAAATAAAGGTTAACTCGGAAGGGACTGGAATTGTGACGGAAGGAATCAAGTACATTATCAACCCCTATGACGAATTCAGCGTAGAAGAAGCTCTTCGCCTGAAGGAGAAATTCAAAGAAGGAGAGGTGGTCATCCTGGCAGTCGGCCCTGACCGGGCCACCGAATCGATTCGTACTGCTCTTGCCATGGGGGCCGACCGTGGTATCCACATCAACGACGAATCTCTCAATCAGGCCGATCCCTATGCGGTCGCCGAGGCCCTCGCCGCGGCAGCCCGAGACGTGGAGTACGATGTTGTCTTCTGCGGGCACCGGGCCATTGATGACGATTTCGGTGAAGCCGGGGCCATGCTCGCGGAGTTGCTGCAAGTCCCGCAAGTAACGCTGGTGACCAAAGTGGAAGTCTCGGATGATAAGAAGACAGCGGGGGTGGAGAGAGATGTCGAAGGCGGTACCGAAGTTGTGGAAGTTCCCTTGCCATGCGTGCTCACGTCTCAGAAGGGACTCAATGAGCCTCGATACGCGTCTCTGCCCGGCATCATGAAGGCCAAGAAAAAGCCGATTGATAAAAAGACCGCGGCCGACCTCGGGGTGAGCTCGGAGGCCAGGCTCGAGTCTCATGTGTACAGCATGCCGCCGGAGAGGCAAGCCGGAAAGAAGTACGAAGATATGGAACCGGCCGAGGCCGCGAAGATCGTTGTAGAAGCCCTTCGGAATGAGGCCAAGGTGATATGATTCAGTTTCAATCCAATGAACATGCGTCACGTATGGAGGAACCCAACCCATGTCTAAGGTGATGATATACGGAGAGATCAAGGGAGGAAAGCTGAAGAAGACCGCGTTCGAATTGGCCAGCGCTGGCCGAAAGATCGCAGACGAGCTCGGGGGCGATCTCGGCGCGGTGCTCATCGGCAACGAGGTCGAGCAATTTGCCCCGGATTTGGCCCTCTATGGAGTGGATGTTGTGTACGCGGTGGAAGCTCCCGAATTTGAGTCGTACAATACAGAGTACTTCGCCCAGGCCCTGGCTCATGTCATCGGGGAAAAACAGCCCGAGATCGTCCTCTTGAGCCACACCATGCAAGGGAAAGATCTGGCGCCCCGGACCGCGGCCAAGCTCGGAGTGGCAAGTGTAGCCGACTGTGTTTCCTTCGAGCTCGATGGCGGCAAGCTCGTAGGAAAGCGTCCCATGTATGCGGGGAAATGCTTCGCGACATGGACTGCCACGCAATCGCCGCAAATGGCGTCCGCGCGGCCGAATGTGCTCGAGACAACAGAGAACCAGAAGGAAGGCAAGGTAGAAAAGATCTCCTTCAGCCCGGATACGAGTCGGCCGACATACGCCACTCAGAACCTGAACCTGGATACCAGCGGCAAAGTGGATTTGACCGAGGCCGAAATCATCGTGTCAGGCGGACGAGGGATGGGTGGAGAGGACTACTCCCTCATCGAGGAGACGGCTGCAATTTTCGGCCCCACCTGCACGGTCGGAGCTTCGCGGGCCGCGGTTGATGCTGGATGGCGTCCTCACTCGGATCAGGTGGGCCAGACCGGAAAGACGGTCACACCGAACCTCTATGTCGCATGCGGAATCTCCGGCTCAATCCAGCACCTGGCGGGCATGGGCTCTTCAAAGGTCATTGTCGCAGTGAACAAGGATCCGGAGGCCCCGATCTTTTCAAAGGCCGACTACGGGATCGTCGGTGACCTGTTCAAGGTGATGCCCGAGTTCAACAAAGAACTGAAAGCTCTGCTCGAGGAGTGAGCTCAGCTTTCAGGACGCGTCTCTCAACGCTGAGCCGAAAGAGTATCGCTCGTAACATCCAGCCGGCGAGGATTCCAGGGAGGCATACGGAAATCCTCCCTGGACGCTGAATGTGCAGTGATCGGTTGCGTTCACGGAATCGTAATCTCTCGTCCCAACTTCGACGAAGAGGATTTTAGGCAGGGCCACGTCTTGACGTGGCCTTTTGTTTCAGGCATTCCTTTGTGCCAGTCATGGTTGAAGCTCGCGAGCGCGTACAAACAATGATGGCTGGCATTGCCACCCGTATACTCCTGGTCCTGTCGCTGGCGGTTTCCGTACTGATCGCGGTTGGCATGAGATTCCTGGGGGAAGATCTGTTCGTGGCCCTCTGCGCAGGCAGAGACGTAATCGCCGGTAATCTCGCGCAGCCCGATTCGTGGTCGTTCACCACCGCTGGAGCGGTGTGGGTTAACCAGGGCTGGTTGAGTCACCTGATTTATTATCTTTCGTACGCGTCACTCGGGGATCTGGGGCCGGTCCTGCTCAAAGTCATGCTGCTCGCGGCATGTCTCGTGGTGCTCTATTTCCGGTGCCGCGGGCTGGGCGTGTCGCAAGAGATTTGCCTCCTCTCACTCACCATCGGAACCTTGAGTGCGGCTCCATTCCTTCAGATCCGGGCTGAAAACTTCGGCCTTCTCTATTTTGTACTGCTGACCGGCTTGCTGACTGCTCCACGGTCCTGGGGCCAGTCTCGCTTTGTGGCATCAGCTTTGGTTGTCTTGCTCTGGGCCAACTCCCACGGCTCCTTTGTCCTGGGTCTTGCTCTCATCGGCCTCAAGCTGCTGGTTCAGCTCCTGTTCCATTCGGGCATCCTGAGTGAATCGGCAGTGCCCGGCCGAGAGGAAGAACGTCATCGCGACGGATTGAATGAAGTGATGGCATGGGGCCTCACGCTGGTTGCGAGCGTTTTACTGGCGGGCTTCGTGAATCCGTACGGACCCGCGAATCTGCTGATACCCTACCGTCAACTGTTCGCGAAGTCAGTAACGGGGCTCTCCGCGGATTGGCTACCCCTCTTCCAATGGAGGGCGTTTTCAGAGCAGTTCCTGTTTCATCCTCTGGATGTCCGCCCATTTCTCCTGACTCTTCTGCTTCTGGCGGTTCTCGCGGTGGCGCTTTTGGGGACGGCACTGATCAGGCGACCCTCCGGTCCCCTGTTCGCGTGGATCGAGGGGAGAGACAAGGCTGAGCTTGTCATGGAGATTTTGATTCCCCTTGTCCTTGTCCCCGCGTGCTTCAAGTTTCGGAGAATCGTGTTATTTGCGGGGATATCCACTGTCCCCTTACTGGCCCTGCTCATACAATCTCTGGTCTTCGCGGCCGCGGGCTCGGCACGCCGAGAACCCGGAACCGGTGTCAGGAGAGGGCCCCAGGTGGTCTCTCTCATCGCCTCCTGTGCATGGTTTCTTGTACTTGCATCAGTCTTGTACCGAACTACTGTTGTGCCTTATCTTCCGGGCAATCCCACGCGGCCTGATCGACCGTTGGTCAGTCAGTTGATGAGCTTCGACTCCTTTCCCATGGGCATAGTCCGTTTCATGCAGAAGAATGGGATCGAGGGCAGGATATTCACGAGCTGGGTGGTTTCCGATTTCCTTTTGTTCCATGTCCCTCGTGTAAGGGTTTTCATGGATTGTCGCGACCAGTCGGCCTATCCGGATGACGTCATCAGGACCTTCTTTTCCATTCTGAGCACAAGAGGCAGGGGCCAGGGAGCCGGCGACCGCGCCATAAGGCTGCTTGACAGGTATGGGGTGTCGGCTGTCGTCCTGGAGACCAAGCCGCGGGACATCGGCCTCGCCACGCTGCTCATGGCTTCCCGCAAATGGGCATGCGTGTACATGGACGGCAGACTCTTTCTCCTGGTACGAACTGATGATGACCGGTTCGAGGCATCACTCAAGGCCGGACGACTCCCCCCTCTCTGGTATCCTGACGATCGAACACGAATTCTCAGTGCCGCGTTTCTCTCGTATTTCATGACCGGTGCAATTCCTCCCCGAACTCGGGATGACCTCAAAAGGGTTCTTTTGGAACGGCCCGATGCCGAATCTTACGGCCTGATCTACCTCAGCGGGCTGGGACCCGAGGGATGTCTGAATCATTCGACGCGACGGTATCTCCTGAGCGAGGTGCGCCGGCTCTCAAAGAAGGCCGGTACGGAGACCCCCAACGGGACAAAGGTCATCGAAAGCCTCATACGAATCGTTGAGCTCCTGCAACGGGACCAGAGGTTGTGCTCGCGCGGCCCTCCGCCCATCGCGTACGGGGAGCTCCGGAAGTTACTGGAGAAAAGATTGCAGCGGTTGAAAAAAACGTACCTCGGATATTCTCTGTAAGGTTCCGGAACGCGCATGATCCCGCGTGCTGACAAAGCCGCCTGGCGACCGGATCCGACCGTCGCCGCTTGGAACCGTCAAAGCTCCCGTTCCTCAGGACAATGAGCGTGCCCTCCCCTCTCTCGATAAAGATGCTGAGAGGGAATCCCCGAGCGGTCGGGCTTACCGGATATGGAGCGGGTTGCTGGTAGTTTTTCCCAGCTCCCGGTCGACTTCCGGTTTGGCAGGAAAGCCCTTGGAGAGGTACTTGTCGTAATAATCCAGGGCCGTTGCCTTATCTCCCTTTTCCAGGTAGGCAATTGCGATCAGTAACAGCGCCTGGCCATTGTCCGGTTGCAATTGAAGCGCTCTATCAAAGGCTTTCACAGCTTGATCCAGTCGGCCCATGAGTGCGAGTATTCTGCCCACATTCACGTATGCTCCGGAATTGTCCGGCTCTTCTTGCAGGATTTGCTCGTAGATCCTTAAGGCTTCCTTGCGGTTCCCCTTCTTCGAAATAATGTTGGCAATGCCCGCCCTGTACCGGTTGTTCTTAGGATTGAGCGACAGGGCCGTTTGGTAGTAGGCCATTGCCTTGTCGTACTCTCCCTTGTTCTCCATTATTTTTCCGAGCGAGAAATACGCGAGCGCGGGCACGTACTTGCCGTGCTGGATGACATGCCCCCAGAGCGTCTCGGAGTTCCTCCACACGCTGATCTGTCGCTGCGTCTGGTGGCCGTATGCGAACGCGAGAAGCACAAGGCAGGCGATGAGCCCACCCTTGGCCGCGCGGGGGGCACTGAGCCTGCCGCTCACCTCCCAGAGCCTGCTCACCCCAAGCCCGAAGAGAAGCCAGAATCCGAGGGTCGGCAGGTACGTGTACCGGTCTGCCATCGCGTGCCTGTACGACATGAACAGCCCGAGGGCCGGGCCAATGGTAATCAAATAATAGAACCAGACCGCGGCCCAAAGGCGATCCCGCTTCCAGGCCCTCCACACGCACACGATGGTGACGAGCGACACGAGCACGGCACAAAAGATGAACCGCGGCCCGAAATAGTCGAGGCTCCGATCCAACTGGTAGAGCGGCATGAGATTTGACGGAGCTATGGTCTGTCGAACGTAGAATACCAGCGCACAGAATGCGTTCATGATCCTCATATGCGCGGGAACATACGAGAAGGGAACCGCGCCCTCGCCCGCGGCGAGCATGTTCAAAAACGCGGTCAACCCGGCGAGGACGAAAAACGGTATCTTTTCCCGGACGCGGCTCCAGAACGTGGACGCGGTCAATCTCTCAAGGGGGTACCAATCGATGAGAAGGAGTACGAATGGCAACGTCATCGCCATCGGCTTCGACAGGAGGGCCGCAAAGCAAAGAGCGAGACTTATCAAATAGTACCTGCCCCTCGAGCCCGATGATTCCGACCTCGCGTAGCTCAGATAAACGATCAGTGAGGCGAGAAAAAAGAAGGCACACAGGACATCCTTCCGTTGAGCCACCCAGGCCACCGATTCCACGCGCAGCGGATGGATCCCGAAGAAGAGAGCCGCGGTGAACGCGGTGATGTACTGCAGCCGCTGGGAAAGGACCTTTGCTTGCAGGAGTCTCACGACGAGAGAGCAGAAGAGGAGAACATTCAGGCTGTGAATGAGAACATTCACGAGGTGGTGGTAGGTTGAGCTTGCACCCCAGAGCGAACGGTCCAGCGCGTGAGAAAACCAGGTCAACGGGTGCCACGCACCCTGATAGAAGGTGGTCAGCATCCACCGAATCGACGCGGGGGAGATGGTGCTTATGTGGTGATTTCGGGTGACAAAGGCAAGATCGTCCCAGTCTACGAACTGGTTTCCCACACACGGCATGAATACCATCAGAATCGCGAACCACAGCAGTAGGTAACAATAGAGCCTGATCGCTCGATATGAAATCATCCTCTACTCCCGGAGCAGACTATATGTGGTGACCGCTCCGAATTCAAGAATAGTCGGCCATCATTCTTTCCCGATTTTCGTGACAGGGCAACTCCCGTGAGCTCACGCGGCAATGTGCTGCCATGGGATAGGGGAGAGTTGTGCTCGGTGAGTGCAGTTCGCGTCGGGAAATTGCCCTGCCAGGCAAGAAAAATTGTGTAAAACCGCGCCATCCGCGGTTACATGGACGGCAGGGCGGACCAAGATCGTCCCTGACTGTCAAGTAAGTAGGCACTAGAGTATTATGAAAAATCAATAGGTTACATCATCCGTTCCCGATCCGGGACAATTTTCGTCGGTTACCTCCGCTGTTTGACACATTTTGTACCCCCCTGAAATCAGCTCTGGAAGCGGCTCATACGACTGTCAACTGATGGCACGATTGTTGCTTCCTCCTGGGGCATACCTGAAAAAATTTTCATAAGCTCTACCAGGTCGGCCGTCTGAGGGACAGTCGGCCTCTAGTTCCGCAAAACGTTGAGAAGGGAGGATCTGATGCTAAGGAAGTTGAAGGACCCGAAAGGTTTCACCCTCATCGAACTGATGGTGGTCGTCGCCATCATCGGTATCATCCTCGCTATTGCGGTCCCGTACTATATTTCCTACAAACGGACCGCGTGCGACAGAGCGGCCAATGGCGATATCTCAAAGCTGGGGGCAGCCATTGAGCGGTACGGCAACGAGCTGGTTGACTTGAACTGTAGCCAGGAGATCTCAATCAATAACATCTCGTATCTCGTTGGGCCTTACTATGGATGGGGCGGAACGAACCGGAAGTGCGACGTGAGAGTCCGAGTCGACGACGAATCCAACCCCCAGGAGGCCTATGGATGTGCCATGAAGGGAAGTCATCCCGAGGGGACCAACACTCGTTACGTATATCGGGTGACTCTCTTTGGCGGCACCGACATGCCCGC
>JARRRG010000077.1:0-7187 GCA_037380965.1 Deltaproteobacteria bacterium | reverse complement strand
CGGCCAACCTGAACCCAACAAGCCGGCAGGCAAACCTGTTCCTCACACCAAACGAAGAAGCTGCCAAAAAGGATTCCTTCACCAGATCAAGGAGCTGTCGAACGACCTTTGCATGGTAGGTCCAGGCGCATAGACCGGCAGCGCATGAAAAGGTCTTGACAACAAGATTAGTTTTGGCGAAAATAACTTCAACTCAAAAGAGCTGTCCTGGAAATATCTTAACAGAAAGCTAAAACTAGGTAAGGCTCGATCGGTCCATGGAGGGATAATGATCAGTACTGAGGCTGTTCAAATAACGACGACCGTCGAAAAGAGCGATCGTTTTCTCGAATTGAAGCCCGCTTTTCCAAAGTCTGAAGTATTCAGACTGCTGGGAGGAGGCAACGGGGAAACGGGGTCAAGAGCTACTTCGAGAAAGGTGCAGAAGTGGTCGGAGCACCTTCTGTCGATAACGGAACCGGAAATTGTGTACAGCGTGCAAGCGGTGGCGGAAGTTGGGAAAGGCTATGTGAGATTGGCTCGCGGACCGGTGTTCCGCAGTCGCAAGTTAGCGCGGGCGTTTCGAGAATGCGAGCTCGCGGTCTGTTTTGTGGGCACATTGGGCCACGGTATTGAAGATGAGATCGGCAGTCTCACACTGCGAGGCAAATTGGCCGACGCCTTCGTTGTCGACGCGCTGGGCTCTGCGGGGATTGAGCACGCGGTGGAACGCTTCTACGGAGCGCTCGAGGACCACTTCCGGCTGCAGGGCAAGGGGCTCACATTGCGTTTCTCACCCGGATACTGCGACTGGCCTCTCGATCAGCAGGCTCAATTGCTTGACCTTGTGGATACTCGACTGGTCGGAGTTACACTCCTCGAATCCAGCCTCATGACCCCCCGTAAATCGATTTCGGGCATTTTCGGCATTACGTCCCGAAGAATGGCAAGCTTCACGAAATACAATCCATGCGTGGTTTGTCAGCAGAAACACTGCATCGCCCGTCGATTCTCTTAGCGACTGAAAAGTCATTTTACTTCCCGAGCCCACACATCGCAGGAGGCTGAGGTTCATGTTGACCAGGAAAGGACTTCCCGGCGGTCAGTATAAGCCGCTGGGAGAAGACGATATCAAAGCGATTCACGAGACGTCGCTCCGGGTGCTGGAAGAGGTTGGATTTCAAGTCAACCTCCCCGAAGCGGCGGAATTCTTCAAGAAGGCCGGGGCTCGTCTTGACGGGGGCAACGGAACGGTCAAGGTTCCCCGAGACATGGTGATGGAACTGATAGGCCGAGCGCCGTCGAATGTGCTCCTCTGCGGCAGAAAGGCCAAGGGCGCATTGGATTGTCAGATAGGCGGGGAGAAGGTGTACGTAGGCACTGGCGGCACCGCACTCAACGTGCAGGATTCCGGCGCTTCAGGGAGCCGCCCCGCGACGCTTTCGGACATCGCCAATATGGCTCGGCTCGTTGACAGGCTGAAGAATATTCATCTGTACATGCTCAATGTCTATCCGAGCGATCTGCCCCAGGAAGATGTAGACGTGAATCGATTCGGAGCCGCCCTCAATAACACCTCAAAACATGTCATGGGAGGGGTTTACACCGTTGAGGGTGTGAGAAACGTCACCAAGATGGCCGAGATGATAGCCGGATCACCGCAACAGCTCCGGGAACGTCCTATTGTGTCAATGGTGACCTGCGTGATCAGCCCCTTCAAGCTGGACGAATATTATACCCGGCTCACCCTGGAGGCGATCAATCAGGGCATACCGGTAGTGGTTCCTTCGGAGCCCCTCAGTGGAGCTACTGCCCCGATCACGCTCGCGGGAAATCTGGTGGTATGGACTGTTGACACCCTTGCCGGGATCATGTTGACCCAACTGGCCAAGCCGGGCGCGCCGGTACTCGCGGGCTGCGTGGCTTCCATCACCGATATGAGGGACCTGAAGTACCTTTCCGGATCGGTCGAAATGGGCCTGTTGAACGCGGGCGCGGCCCAGATGTCCCAATTTTACGATCTCCCTCTCTACTCCACCGCGGGAATGTCCGACTCGAAAGTGAATGACGCTCAGGCCGGGTACGAGTCGGCACTGACCAGCTTGATGGTGGCGCTGGCGGGTGGAAATTTCATCCACGACGCGGCCGGTTTCCTCGAGTTTTGCATGACGGCATCCTATGACAAGCTTGTGATCGACAATGACATCCTCGGCATGACCATGAGGGCCCTGCAGGGAATTGTGGTGAATGAGGACACGCTGGCCTTCGATCTGCTGAAAAAAGCGGGGCCTGGCGGACATTTTGTTTCGAGCCGCCACATCCGCCGGCACATGCGGAGCGAGCTGTATGAGCCCAGCCTGAGCGACCGGGAGAACCGGGATCAATGGGAACAGGCCGGTGCAAAGGACGCCTGGGCCCGTGCTGCGGAACACGTTCGGGAGATATTGAGCTCTCCCGCGAAGCCGCTCATTCCCTCAAAAGTCAGGCAGAGGATACGAACGGATATCCCGGGAATCCAGGCTACCGCCATCTGACCCGAGCAAGAGAGACGCTTTATGATAATTGTTGGAGAAAAGATCAACGCGTCAAGACCGGAAATAAAGAGAGTCATCGAAGAGCGGGACGAGGAAGCTCTTCTGGGGTTTGCCCGCTTGCAGGCTGAAGCAGGCGCGCAGTACATCGATGTGAATGTTGCCGTGGGCACCGGATCAGCCCGGGACGAGGCTGAGTATATGGCGTGGGCTGTGTGGACCATCGTTTCCGGTCTCGACACACCGATCTGCATCGACAGCGCGGACCCTGACGTTCTGGAAGCCGGTCTGCAACACAAGGGCGACAGACCCGCCCTGTTGAACTCGACCAAGGCCGAGGAGGAATTTCTTCTCCCGATAGTCGACCTCGCCGCCCGATTTGACACCCCGCTCGTGGGGCTCGCAATGGATGAATCGGGCATACCGGCCACCGTCGAAGGGAGAGTCGCCGCGTGTGAAAAGATAGCCGAGGCTTGTCGTAAGGCGTCCATTGGCTATGACAGGATCTACTTCGACCCCCTGGTCCTGCCGGTCAGCACCGATGCCAAACACGGCCTCTTGACCCTCGAAACCATCGGTCGAATAAAAGAGCGCTTCCCGGGCGCAAAGACGGTCATGGGACTCTCGAATATCTCATTCGGCTTGCCCGGTCGCTCTCGTCTCAATCGTGCGTTTCTCCACATGGCTCTGCTCGCGGGACTCGACGCGGCCATCGCGGATCCGCTGGACGGAGCGTTTATGCTGGCTCTCAAAACCGGGGAGGTGCTCCTCGGTCGGGACCGGCATTGCAGGAGCTATCTGAGGGCGTTGCGAAAGCAATCCGAGGCATGAGGAACCACAATGATGACCAGGAGAGAGATTTGACCAACACGTTTAGAAAAAGCATCGTAGTCAAGCCGTACGAACGACTGAATACGGAACAGATCAAGGCCCTGGACCAGGCGTCCATGGAAATCCTCGACGATCCCGGCATCTGGTGTTTCAGCGAACGGGCCGCGAAGATGTATGAGAGCCATGGCGCCGCGGTACGGGAAGAGCATGACTCCGGCACGCCGTGCTGGCGGGTAAGCTTGCCTGCCGGATTGGTGCGGGAAGCCGTTTCCCTCGCGCCCTCGAGGATCGTCCTTGGAGCGCGAAACCCGGAGAATCGGCTCATCCTGGACGCGGAGGTGCCGCAGATATATTTTGGAACCGGCTCTGAAGCGAACGTCTGGCTGGAAGCCGACTTGGAGGAATATCAACACGTATCCGATCCCGCGAGGAAGATCAAAGTGCCCGGGTATCGAGAGCTGCGTGGTGATGCCGCGCTCCTCGCTCGTGCGGCTCGCCTCTGCGATCAGCTCGATCATCTGGACTTCTTCATTCGGCCCTTGAACGTGCAAGATCCGGAGATAACCCCTGCAACCCATGATGTGAACAAATTCTTCGCCAGTTTGAACAACATCACCAAGCACGTTCAGGCCGGATTGACCCAACTTGAGAGTCTCGGCCACGTGGTGCGCATGGCGGAAATCATCGCGGGTGGACCGGAAGCGTTACATCAGAATCCCGTCATCTCTTTCATCGCGTGTATATTCAAGTCACCGTTGCAGATGGTCGAGGATACGTCGGAAAAGGTTTTTGCCATACTCGAATCCGGTTTGCCGCTCGTCATTTCGTCGTCGCCGCAGGGTGGTTCGACCGCACCGATACAGGAAGCCGGGATGGTGGCCCAGATAAATGCGGAGGTGCTCGCGGGCATCGCGCTCACACAGTTGATCCGAGAGCGAGCGCCGGTCCTGTACGGGAGTGTTCCCGTCAGAGCCCGCATGGATGATCTCCACGACCTGTACGGGTGTCCCGAGTTCAACCAGTACAACACCGACTGCGTGCAATTAGCCCGGTACTATGGAATCCCGTGCTATTCCACCGCGGGTGTGGGAGACGCCAAGGTGCCGGGTATGCAAGCGGCCTTCGAGAAACTCTTCACTCACCTGTACGTAGCCATGAGCGGCGCTCAATACATCCACTATGCATTTGGGTTGCTTGACCGCACCAATGTATTTTCTCCTCTGCAGGCCGTCCTTGATAACGAGCAGATCGGCCATGTAAAGCATTGTCTCAGATCCCCAAGCGTGGACGCGGACGAGATCAACGACCTCCTTGGTGTGGTGAGAAAGGTCATGGCGTCCCGCACGCGGCTGTTTGCCCGCCATGCCCGCAAGGCCATTCATGACGGATACGTCTCCAATCCATACAAATTCGAGAGCAAAGGCCGGGAGGACCGCGTGCTGGAGAGAGCCATGGAAACGCTTTCAGAACTTGAGGCTCAGCCGGGCGATCATTTGAGCCGATCGACGGTGGACCGTATCTATGAAGAGGTTCCCGGCATCTTGCCGGGATTGCGTGAGGCAGTCAGCTGAGTCAATTTTCCCCCAAAACGAATACGTAAAAAAGGAATGGAAGCTATGGACGAAAACCAATTGTTGGAAAAGATTGCATTCAATGTGATTCAAGGCCGCGTCGAAGCTGAAGACGAAGGCATTGACGAAGGACTCAAAGGACAGCCAGGGGTGACCGAGCTGGTGACCCTCGCGCTCGACGAGGGCGTTGCCCCCAAACGGATCGTCATCGAGGGACTGAGCGGCCCCATGGAGGATGTCGGCAAAAAATACGAGTGCGGGGAGTACCTGATCCCGGACATGTTGGCCTCAGCCGAGTGCGTGGGCGCGGCAATGGATATCCTGTCCCCCCATCTCGTGAAATCCGGGGTGGAATCCAAGGGCAAGTTCGTCATAGCCACGGTCTCCGGAGATCTCCATGACATCGGCAAGAACATCGTTGCAATCATGCTCAAGGGTGCCGGGTACGAGATGATCGATCTGGGTAACAACGTGCCCACACAACGAATAGTCGATACCTTGAAAGACACCGGCGCACCGTTCCTGGGCCTGTCAGCCCTGCTCACCACCACGATGCGCACGATGGGTGAGGTGATCGAAGCCCTCAATAAGGAGGGACTGCGTGACCAGGTGAAGGTGCTGATCGGCGGCGCGCCCACTTCCGATGAGTTCGCACAAGAAATTGGCGCAGACGCACACTGCTGGGACGCGTTCGGGGCTATTGACGTGCTCAAGGAACTGAACGGTCTCAAGGCTGCGTCCTGAGGCGAAACATGGCTGAAAAAACCGCATACTGCCAGGCAGCCCAAACCGGGATGTACGAAAGACCGACAGGCCTGCTGGGCAAGTACGACAACGTGCGTCGGTTCTGGGAAGATTGGATGACCGCAGCATTCATGGCGCCCGCGATTACGGACCTCGTGGGTCGTACGAAGCGTCGGGGTCAAGGGATACGAATCCTGGACCTGGGTTGCGGCAGCGGAGACGGATTCGAGCTCTTGACCGGAGTTCCCTCCACGAGCGCCGGAATTGCCGATGTGAGCTTCGTGGCCCTGGAGCCGCACACAATCGGGCACTATGTCGGGCTGGATATAAACGAGGACCTCCTGCGCCAGGCCCGAGAGTGTCATGGACGCAATCCGAGAACGCACTTTGTTGAAGCAGATCGTACGAACGGATTGCCTCCCGAAATTCAGGATGAGGAACCGTTCGATCTCTACTTTGCCGGATACGGGACGCTCACCCATGTTCACGATGCACAAGCATCCGCGATCATCGCGGACATCTGTGGACACGCACCTGACGGGGCTCTCTTTGTAGGGGATTGGCTCGGTCGCTATTCGTATGAATGGCAGGACCTGTGGCACCATCCTGTGGACCGAGAGTACTTCATGGACTACCGGATCTCCTACATCTACGAGGAAGATGAGCGTGACAGGGTTGAGGTCGCGTCGTTCCCGCTGCGATTGATGACCAGGGATGAGATCATGGCAGTCATCAGGGGAGCCGAGGTGAGATCCGGCGCGAGCCTGAAGCCCCTGACCTTTTTTGACCGCTCCATCCTCGTGGGGCGCCATACGGAAACGGGAGATTACAACAGGCATTGTCCGCGGATTCGCAACACGGTCAATTCACTGCTCGAGCATTCTCGCCGTACCGATCTGAGCTGCATGCTCGTGGACTACGTGCCCCGGCAAGGGTTTGACGAGCTCAACCACTTCTTCGAAAACTTCTTCGGTTCGTGCAATATGCTGGTGAAATACACGATGCAGCTCCTCGAGAGGTACGATCCCGATTCGGGCGGATTTGACGGTCATGTGGCTATGCCGGATGCATGCCCGCTCGTCGTGAAGGATACCATGGAGATCATGGAAAACCTGATTCTCGGAGTGGGCAGGCTGAACTGGTCCGATCCCCGTTCAAACCTGATTGAGCCCACACTCGGATACTGCCTTCGCAAGCTCGAGATGGACCTCCAGCCCGGCAGTGGCGTCGGTCACGGACTCATCGGCGTGTTCGAGATTCGTAAGTAGTACGTGCTCAGCCGAAGCGAAAAAGAACAGGTGGCCGGAGAATGTCGGCTGCCGGGAGGATTTCATGAGCGGTTTGGCAGTGGGACACGGTAATCCACAGGATGCTGATGTCAAACAGATGATAGACAAGATTTCCCATCGCGGGCCCGACATTTCCGGAACGGTTCGATTCGGGCGTACGTGTATGGCGCAAAACTACCTCAAGGCGGATCTGCCTCCCGATGCCAGGGACGTCAGCGTGCCGCTCGCCGGTGACTCGATCA
>JARRRG010000076.1:0-7189 GCA_037380965.1 Deltaproteobacteria bacterium | reverse complement strand
CGAACGCAGGCGGGCAGAGCAGGCCCTGCACCTCATGAAGAGCGCCATAGAGTCCTCTATCAGCGGCATTTGCATTGCTGAGCTCAACGGCAAGCTGACCTACGTGAATCGGGCCGGCCTGCGACTCTGGGGATATGACCAAGAAGAGGAAGTCCTGGGCAAACGGGCCACAGGTTTCTGGCTCACAGAGAAAGAGTCGGAAGAAGCAGTAGGAATCGCAGCCAAAACAGGGGCATGGATCGGTGAGCTCATTGCTGTTCGCAAGGACGGTTCTCCATTTGATGTCCAGGCGATAATAACGCTGATGAGAAGCTCCGACGGAACCCCCCTTGCGATCATGGGCTCTTTCCTGGACATAACCGAACGTAAACGTGCCGAGCAAGCTCTCCGGGAGAGCGAAGAGAGGTATCGGCGTCTTGTGGAGACTGCCAATGAGGGCATCTGGTCGCTGGACGAGCACTTGAGGTCTACGTTCGTTAATCGAAAAATGGCTGAGATGCTCGGATACGAGCCTGAAGAAATGCTTGGCAAGACAGTGCACTCCTTCATGTTCGAAGAGGACCTTGCCGAGCACCACGAATGGAGACGACGGCGTGAACAAGGGGAAAGCGACACCTATGAGCGTAGATTCAAATGCAAGGATGGCAGCGAGAAATGGACACTCGTATCCGCGACCCCGGTTTTGGATCAGGAAGGAAATCTCCGCGGCTCTTTCGCCATGGTGACCGATGTCACCGAGCGCAGGAAGGCGGCGGCCGCAATAAGGCAACAACGGGATTTTCTACAGCAACTCATTGACACGATCCCTACCCCGCTTTTCTACAAGGACGTGGACGGAAGGTACTTGGGCTGCAACACGGCCTTCGAATCCGACACGGGTCTCTCCAAGGCTGACATTATCGGAAAGACTGTTTTCGATGTTGCCGCTCCGGAGCTGGCTCAAATTTATTATGAACAGGACCTCTCGCTGTTCCAAAATCCGGGGGTTCAACAGGATGAGACCCGCAGGCGAGACGCTGCAGGCACGATGCATGAAGTTATGTTTACCAAAGCCCCCTTTTGGGACCTTGAGGGGAATGTCGCAGGCATGGTGGGTGTCATATTCGACGTCACGGAGCTCAAGCATGCTCAAGCGTCGCTCCAGAATCAAATTTCCCTCATGGAGTCAATGCTGGAAGCAATACCGGCTCCGGTCTTTTTCAAGAATACCGACCATGTTTATCTCGGATGTAACGAGGCCTTTGCAAAGTTTATGGGACTGCCCAAAGAGACCTTCATTGGCAAATCAGTGTTCGACGTAGCTCCCAAGGAACTTGCCGCGGTTTACCGTGTTCAGGACGAAGCGCTCTTCGAAAGCGCCGGTTCCCAGGTTTACGAGAGTTCTGTTGAGACCGGCAATGGGGCGATCCACGACGTAATATTCCACAAAGCCACCTTTGCCGATTCTTCGGGAACTGTGGCCGGGTTGATCGGAGTGATATTGGATATTACCGAACGCAAACGTGCCGAAGATGCGCTGAAGGAAAGCGAGCAGCGGTACCGCCTTCTGGCCGACAATACACTCGATGTGATCTGGCAAATCGATCTGGATCTGCGTATCACCTATGTCAACCCTGCCATCACCCGACTTACAGGACACACCGTGGACGAATGGATCGGGACCAGCCTGAGCGAACATTGCGATCGAGAGAACTTCGAAAAGATGACGCAGGCTGTATCGGCAGAGATTTCAAAGGGACCTGCCAGTTCAGGAACTGTTCTTGAAGCCGAGTTTTTGAAAAAGAATAAGGAACCGATCTCCGTCGAAATACACGGGAAGGCCATCTTTAGCCACGACGGTCTGCCCATCCGCGTACAAGGGGTTACGAGGGATATCACGGACCGCAGGAGGGCCGAGTCGGCGCTCAAAGCAAGCGAAGAAAAGTACCGCAATCTCTTTGAGAACTCTCCCGTGGGCATCATGTCGGTTGACAATGAAGGACGCATCCTCGAGGTCAATCGGCCATTGCTCGAAATTCTGGGATCTCCCTCTCAAGAAGCGACAAAAGCAATCAACATGTTCAAGCTCCCCCAACTCGTTCAGACCGGAGTGTCGGACTTGTTCCAGTCCTGTATTGCTTCTGGTGAACGGCTGCAGAGGCAAATCCCCTATGAGAGCAAATGGGGGAAGAAGTCCCATTTGAGATTTGTCCTGAACCCGATGACTGACCAGCACGGCACGGTATGTGGATGTCAGGCGGTTGTCGAAGATTTCACGGAACAGAAGAAACTGGAGGAACAACTCAGAGAAGCGCAGAAGATGGAGGCGATCGGCACATTGGCAGGCGGAGTGGCCCATGACTTCAACAACCTGCTTCAAGTAGTTCTCGGATACTCGGAAGTGCTCTTGGCCGAGAAACAGGAGAGCGACGAGGAGTATGCCGACCTCGAGAAAATATTCCATGCCGCAAAGAGCGGAGGCGAACTGGTCCACCGGCTGCTCGCGTTCAGCAGAAAGTCCAAGTTGAAGCCTGTTTTCATGAATCTCAACAGCCAGATAGTTGAGGTAGAAAAGCTCCTGCGACGTATAATTCCCAGGATGGTTGATGTTCATCTCGACCTCTCAGGCGATCTTCCAGTAATCCACGCAGACCCGTCTCAGGTGGAACAGGTCCTGATCAATTTGGCGTTAAATTCTTGTGACGCCATGCCGGATGGCGGTAAGCTGACCATGAGAACATCAGCGGTAACAGTGGATGAAGAGTATTCCAGGTTACATTTTGAGGTGGCTCCCGGTGCGTACGTTCTGATGGAAATCTCGGATACCGGCCACGGCATGGACAAGGAAACGGTTGAACATATATTTGAGCCGTTCTTTACTACCAAGGACATGGGGCGAGGGTCGGGCCTTGGACTGGCCATGGTGCATGGGATCGTCAAACAGCTCAACGGCCATATTACGGTCTACAGCGAAGTGGGCAAAGGAACCGTCTTTCGGGTCTATCTTCCCGCTATAGCGGACGAAGGAGAAATGGATCTGGAGGCTTCAGGCGTGCTGCCCGCTTTTGGTACGGAGACCGTCCTGCTCGTGGACGATGAGGAATTCTTAAGGGAACTTGGGGCTCGCATTCTCACCAACCATGGATACAAGGTTCTCCGGGCGGAAAACGGGAGAGAAGCGATCGATATCTACAAGAAAGAAGGGGCAGGCATAGCTTTGGTAATCCTCGACCTGATTATGCCGGGCATGGGTGGCAGGGAATGCCTCAATGGGCTCCTCAAACTTGATCCGAACGTAAAAGTCCTGGTAGCCAGCGGATATTCGGCTGATGAGTCAATTCAAGAGATCATTCAAATGGGGGCAAAAGGTTTTGTCAGCAAACCGTTTCGTGCCAAGGAGTTTCTCAGAGACGCTTATCGTGTTTTGAACAAAGGCTGAGAGTGGAAGAAATTAAGCCTTGGCTAAGGGCATCGTCAAGATTCGCCCAGGAACCTCAAGGAGAACACCCGGACCTGGGGTGTTTGCAGTCTGAGATAATCCCACAAGCCGAGCCAGCCACGCCGACTCTAACCTATTGCCCTCCCGGTGCTCCTCTCATTAACAACCCATGTACCGTCCTCGAACATGCTCCCCAGCATTCACCTCAGGCCCGGCGAGATTGATTCCGAGGGACATGTGCCTCTTAGCGGAGCCATGTTTCATGGAGGCCCGGTCCCGCGATTACAGGATCCGCGATCGAGATCGACTTCAGAATCATTACGCATGCCGCTGCAGGAATGGCTCGATGAGCGGGATTCCTGGATCGAAGGGTACATGCATGCTGACTTGTTTGCTTTAGTTTCAAGCGCCGGGCTGCATTTCAACAAATGCGATGCTTAGCTTTTCGCTCGCGATGAACGGGTTTGGGGTGCGTTTTCACCAGGCGAGCAATGGCGTTCTTCACATCGGTTGCGAACATCTCGGACATATCCCGCGAGAAATTCTCTTTTACAACCACTCGCATCACCGCTTCGTGCTGAGCATTCGGCGGTAGCGTATAAGCCGGGACGACCCAGCCTCGTTCCCGGAGGATCTCGCAGATCTGGAAGACAGTATAAGGCTCGTCGTCCTTGAGTTTCAATACGATAACGGGGAGATATTTGGTGTCCGTGAGCAGCTCGAACTCGTCCAATTCAAGTAAGCTTTCTTCCAGGTAACGGGCATTGCCCATGATGTTGTTCATGATCCTCGTGTAACCCTCCCGGCCCAATCTCAGGAAATTGTAGTACTGGAGATAAACCTGTGCTGCCGAGCGCGAGAAGTTGAGGCTGTAGTTGAGCATCTCACCTCCAAGGTAATTAATTTTGAAGACCAATTCTTCGGGAATATCGGAGGGCTGCCGGAAAATCACCGTGCCCATACCGGGATATACCAGGCCGAATTTATGATTCGAGACATTGATCGAGCGCACCTGTTCCAACCGGAAATCCCAGGCTGTTTCCGGATGAGCGAAGGCCATGACGAAACCGCCGCTCGCTCCGTCCACGTGAATGGGGATATCCCATCCGCGCTCATGTTTGATCTTGATCAACAGGTCGTTGATCCCTGCGAAGTTATCGTTTTGACCTGTGAAGGTAGTTCCGACCACTCCTCCTACTGCGATGGTGTTTTCATCAATCAGCGGTTCCACGTCAGCAGGGCCGATGGTGTACTTGCCGGGTTCCAAGGGAACAACACGCTTCTCGACGTCAAAGAAGAGTGCATATTTCTCCCAGCAGCAATGCACATCCGCGCCGAATATAATATTCGGATTGCGGGTATCCTTGCCTTGGGCCTCCCTACGCTTTTTCCATGTCCATTTGTGAGCCAGCAACCCCAGCATGATCGCCTCTGAAGATCCTATCGTTGCCGTGCCTACGGCCTGTTCTTCTTCAGGCGCATTGAGGATGCGGGCTGTCATGTTGAGAACGCGTTGATGAACTGCCGAAGTCATGGGGTATTCGTCAAAGTCTATGAAATTGATGTTGCCTGTTCTGAGGAGCAAATCATCTGCCTCGGGCTCCATCCACGTCGTCAGAAAGGTTGCGGTATTCAAAGCAGGATTTCCATCCAGGTTCAACTCGTCCAAGATCAGCCGCTTCGCAGCATTGGCCGGCATACCTTTATCCGGCAGGCGGTACTTTGGCACGGACTCCGTGAAGTAGCGGGTGGCATACGTGCTGGCGTGGCCTCTCTGTGCCTCCTCAAGCTTGTTAAGATTCACCTTCTTGGTGAGCATACCTTTCATCCTCCTTGTAAGACATTCTCATGTAGTGAGCCGGATTATCCGGGCTGCTCCGAGTATTTTTTCTCCTCACCCGTGTTTTGGTCGACGCAGCGTAGTGAAACCAGCCGTTGGTACAAGTTCCTGCGCCGATCCGGAATGTAATGCGTCGCAGCCTCCTTGTCGTGAATCTTCGTCTCCGGGTGGGTGGGAGCATAGAAACGGGGCACGCATTCTGCAATCAAGAGCATGTTGTCGTTCCCTCCAGAGCCCGGCTCATCCTCACGCTCAGGCGGCAGGGGATAAACCGGAATCAGGAAGTTGCCGTGTGGATCCGCCAAACAACTGTTGCCCAGGTATCCGCCTACGAGATTGCCGCCAACGGTTTCCCCGTTACGGCGGTTGCTGTACGCGCAGAAGATGCCGGTGTGGTAAGCGTTTGACTTGATAAGGAACTGAACATCCGGATACGGAGTCATGGTCCTTTCACCGGTACGTAAGATTGTGTAGTCATCGGCCGCGGTGGGGATCACCACGAGTTGAGCCCCCTTGAGCGCGAGGATACGACAAAGCTCCGGAAACTCAGCCTCATAACAATTCAGTACGCCCACCCGGACTCCATTGACCTTAAATACTGAATAGGCTTCACCTTCTTCGGGATAAACATACCCGAACGACCAGTAGGCACGCTCATCACCTCCCCACAGGTGGGTCTTGCGATAGTTCTTGAGTATCTCACCGTCGGCCCCGTACACAATAATGCTATCATAGTAGCGTCGCTCCCCGGCAACCGTGGCCGCTTCAGGGTAGGGGCAGATAAGGGCCAGCCTATTGCGTTTCGCGGCCTCGGCCACCCTATCAAATATCTTTTCGCTCTGAATTTCTTCCGCGAGATGATGGGCGGTGGCGGCATCGGTGACGTCGTAACCACTCAGGAACGGCTCGAGAAAGCTGAGCAAATGAACCCCATGATTCTTTGCAGTTGCGGCCGTCTCTTCCAACACGGCCAGATTCGCCTGACCGGCGTCCATGTTGCCCGCGGTACCGAATCCCTGATACAAGGCGAGTCGAATGTGAGGAGTATCGTCCGAGATACGGTCGCTGATAAGGCTTTGGATGATCATGTGAAAATCTTCTTGGGAGCATGCGCTCGATTTGGTCCGCGCGGATAAACCACTCCCTCCTCTTTCTGCAAACGTAACCCAGCACATATCCTCCGGTCAAACCAATTGTTGTCATTAGTCCAGGCTGAAAACAGCTTTGCAGAGTCCTGCCGGGCAAAGCCCAGGCACTGGGGGAACATATCAGCTCCCGCCTTGATCTAGCCCTCTGAGGCGAGCAGTTGAAGAATTCGCTCTGTTTCCCGCGGCCAAAGGGTTTGACGTGAAGCCACGGCCTTTTGCATCGAAAGGCTGGGACAAAGACCGGATACATGGCTGCGCTGTGCCGGAAAGGGCCATCTCGGGGTTGATTGACGAGTATCGCACCGTGACCAGCCTCCGTGGCATGCGTCACTTTTTACGTGAGAGATTTTGCTACACGCTCCCTTGGGATATGCTATCGTCTGCTCAGGGGGACAATGAGCTCGCGATGCAGCGCAACGGATCTTCGGCATTCCCACGTTCCGGTACTCTGCTCTCTCTGACGAAATGAGAGAAATACCCGCTAGGGCCGGACGCGGAACGGCCCCCCAATGGCAGAGCCGGGCGACCTCACAACCAACTCGCGATCCTATCGGGCTGATTTTCCGAGGAAACTTTGGAGAAATCCTTGGGCTTGAAGAACCGGGGGTTTTGCCCCTACGGTCGCACGGGCGGCTTCCGGAAAGTGGATAGGATGGCGCACTTCCTCTCAAGATCGGATGTTCCTGTATGAACGACACGTTCCTGAAAATATGTGATTTGGCACGTCCATTCCTCGACACGCGGGAAAACGAGGAGCACACTCGAATTGCGTGTGATTTCGCC
>JARRRG010000075.1:0-7223 GCA_037380965.1 Deltaproteobacteria bacterium | reverse complement strand
ATTTGAGCTGAAGTACTTTTTCAATTCGGGGATCCGTCACGGAGCCGATTCCATTGCCTCGGAATCGGTCAAGAACCAGATCGCACGGATTGTCAAGAACGAAGATCCGAAGCGACCGGCCAGTGACAAACAGATCGTGGAGGAGCTCGCCAAATTCAAAATCCAAATAGCTCGCAGAACCGTAGCAAAGTATCGCGAATTAATGGGAATCCCTCCCTCAAGCAAGAGGAGGAAAAAAATCTGAGACGAGAAACCTTCGGTTCGGACGCGCGAGGAGGTAGTAATTCATGCAGACTTCAGTGACGTTCAGGCATATGGAACCGTCCGACGCTCTGAAAAACTACGTGGAGGAGAGGACTTCGAGGCTGACAAAGTATGTCGACCGGCCCATGGATAGTCAGGTCACCCTGACGGTGCAGAAATTCCGTCAGATTGCAGATGTGGTCATCAATGCCGACGGCCTCCGCATCGCGGGGCAGGAAGCCCATGAAGATATGTACGCCGCCATTGACCTGGTGATGGACAAGATCGAGCGGCAGGTCAAGAAATATAAGGACAAGATACGAAAGCATAAACCCTCGCCGGGCAAGGAGATCCGCTGGCGCAGAGACATATACGAGCCGGAGAGCTTTGAAGACGACCGCGAACCCGTCGTGATCCGCACGGAGAACTATTCCGTCAAGCCTATGTCGGTGGATGAGGCGGCTATGCAAATGGACCTCACCCAGCAGGAATTCCTTGTTTTTAACAATGCTTCCACGCAGACGGTCAACGTAATTTATCGGAGAAAAGATGGGAATTATGGTTTGATCGTTCCGCAGAATGCATGACAAGGACTTCACCGCGTGTAATAGTACGACACAGGTAACACTGGAACGGGCGACAAGAGGGAGGCTGTCGCCACGGGCAATACATGCTCGGCAGTCAAAAGACAGGGTCTCGCGGCACGGCCGCTCCCAACTCGTCGCGGAACATCTCTTCGAAAGCCTGGACGGCAACGATGCCCAATGCGTGGTGGATGAAGCGGGCGTTGCACCTGTTGAATATCGCATTGGCGTTGTCGACGGGCCGGAGTTTGTTGTGATGAAAATTCTCGATTTCCTGGATTTCGAAGGAATCATTCCATCGCTCGACGCGAATACCAAGGAAGGGGTTTTGGTGGAATTGGTCGAGCCGATTGCTCAAGGCAATTCCTCTGTGGACAAAGACCGTCTTGTCAAGATCCTCATTGAGCGAGAGAACCTCGGGAGTACGGGGATTGGCGGCGGGATCGCCATCCCTCATGGAACCTTCGAGGGACTGGACCACCTCGCGGCAAGCTTTGGCAGAAGCCCGGCCGGCATCGATTTCAATTCCATGGACAGCAAGCCTACGCACCTGTTTTTTCTCCTGGTCGCCCCCAAGAACTCGGCCGGCGAGCATCTCAAAGCCCTCGCCCGGATTTCCAGACTCTTCAAAGACCCGATTTTGAAACGTCACCTGCAACAGGCCGAGTCGGCGGACGAGATCTACAGCCTTCTCGAGGAATCTGACGAGAGGCTCCCGTGAGATCTCCCTACCACCGTGGGACTGCCCCAACCCACGCAAACCCGCGCGGTTCAAGCAATCACGCGCTTTGAATGGCATGCCGCTCCCCCATTGCGGTCCAGCGGGGAGCTGAGCGTTGCTCCCTACGCCCACCGGAGGACCGCGCCGGTTCTCTCAGGTACCACTGCCCTGCTGCTGGCATGATCGGTTGAGTGCAAGGGGACATTCGGGCTCATGGTTCTCCATGCGGGTTCAGTGGATTCTCGGCGGGATCTTGACACCCCAGGTGGGGAAGACTATCCTGAAAGGGGCTGCTGGAGAAGAGTTTCTCGGAGGTCTTGCTTTGCCGACTGACGATTTCCCGCTTCGACCGGACGATGGATCGTTTCTCGCGGATGTTGAACGCGGGTCGGGCGTACCTGTGTCCGCGTGTTACCACTGCGAAAAGTGCACGAGCGGGTGTCCCGTGTCCTATGCCATGGATCTTCCTCCCAACCTGTTGATACGGCATATTCAGCTCGGGCAGAGGGCGCGGGTCCTGGCATCGGAGACGATTTGGGTGTGCGCGTCGTGCATTACTTGTTCGACGCGGTGTCCCAACGACATTGACCTGGCCCATGTGATGGACACGCTGCGGAGAATGGCAATGAAGGAGGGATCGGTCAGTCTTCCGCGCGTCCAGGCCTTTCACGCGGCGTTCATGAAGGCGATCCGAAGCCACGGAAGGGTCCACGAGTTAGAAATGATCGCCCGATACAAGCTGAAGACCCGGAGCTTTCTCGAAGATATGGATCTGGGGAGAGAGATGTTTACTCGAGGCCGATTACGCCTCATACCCGAACGGATTCGAGGTCGCAAAGAGGTGCGGCGTGTTCTGGATCGGTCTCCGTCCGATGGATGACGCGGATACGTCCTCAATGCTCAGGCGTGCCTTCCCGATCACCGGGTCTGGGAAGAGTCCCGATCGGCCCTCCTTCGAGCCGCGGCGCCGGTCCGCGGTAGATGACCGCTACGAGTAGTCAAATGGATGTGAGCTACTACCCGGGGTGCACCCTTCACGGCACCGCGCGTGATTATCATGACAGTATTGTAACCGTGTTCACACGGCTCGGTTTCAATCTGGTGGAGCTGGATGACTGGAACTGCTGCGGAGCCAGCAGCGCCCATGTGATGCACCCGGAGGCCGCGATCGCGCTTCCCGCGCGCAACCTGCTCATCGCTGCCCGCAGCCGGCGGCCTCTTCTGACTCCCTGCGCCGCGTGCTTCCACCGTCTCAAGTTGTGCCAGGCCCATCTTGAAGAGCATCCCGGAGATCATTCCCGGGCAGCGGAAATCACGGGCGTGGAGGTGCTCCACATCAATGAGATGCTTGTCAGGGAAGAGGTCCGGCAGAGGATCCGCGAACAGGTGACCACTCCTCTCGCGGGGCTCAAGGCCGTGCCGTACTACGGATGCCTCACGGTCCGCCCGCCCCGCGCCATGAAGCATCCGCGTCCGGAAGATCCATTGGAAATGGACGAGATCCTGACAATGCTCGGAGCCGATCTCGTCAACTGGAGTTACAAGAGTGACTGCTGCGGAGGAAACCTCGCCATGACGAGGACCGATGTGGTGCGCAGGCTCTCGGGCAACCTGTTCGAGGCCGCCAGGGAGGCCGGGGCTGAGATCATCGTCACGGATTGCCCCATGTGCCAGGCGAATCTCGATACTCGGCAGCGGGAGATCGAGTCAGAACGGAACACGAATTTTGGGATACCCGTGGTGTACATCACCGAGCTGATCGCGGTGGCCCTGGGTCTTCCCGAGACGAGGAGATGGTGGCGGAAACATCTCGTGGATCCCGTTCCTCTGTTGAAAAGCAAGGGATGGGCAGCATAGAAGCCCTACCTCCCGAAGCGATTTCATAACCCGGGATGGTGCGAAGGTCAGCCGTTTTATGAGCGAGAATTTTAAACACGGCAATGGAGACGAAGTTGGCGCGATTCTGGTCGCAGGCGCGGGAATCGGGGGAATGCAGGCCGCGCTCGACCTGGCCAACGCAGGCTACAAGGTCTATCTGGTGGAGGAAAAGAGCGCCATAGGCGGTCGCATGGCGCAGTTGGACAAGACCTTTCCCACCAACGATTGCTCCATGTGCACGATTTCACCCAGGCTCGTGGACGTGGATAAGCATCCCAACGTCGAGATTCTGACGAATGCCGAGATCCTTGAGCTGGACGGCGTGCCGGGTCATTTTCAGGTGAAGGTGCTCAAGCACCCGCGGTACGTGGACACGGAGCGGTGCAACGCCTGCGGCGACTGCTTCGAAGTCTGTCCCGTGGAAGTGCCTGACCGATTTGATGAGAAGCTCCGGCCGCGAAAGGCCATCTATAAGCTTTATCCCCAGGCCATACCGAACAAGGCGGTGATTGAAAAAGCAGGGACGAGCCCCTGCAAGGCCGCGTGTCCGAGTCATATCCACGTCCAGGGTTACCTCGCTCTGGCTCGTCAAGGAAAGTATAGAGAGGCCCTTCGACTCATTCGCAAAGACTGTCCGCTCCCGTCCGTCTGCGGGAGGGTGTGCGTGCGGTTCTGCGAGGATAAGTGCGCACGGGCCCGCGTGGACGAACCGATCGCCATCAATGACGTAAAATGGTTTCTCTCCGAGCTGCAGGAGGATGACGACCTTCCGGACATCGCCCCTGCCAAGCATCGAAAGGTCGCGGTTATCGGAGCCGGTCCCGGCGGATTGACGTGCGCGTATTACCTCGCGCTCCACGGCTATTCGGTGACGCTCTTCGAGAGGGAAAAGGAGCCGGGAGGGGTGCTCCGGTACGGGATCCCCGCGTACAGGCTTCCAAAAGACGTGCTAAATCGGGACATAGACTACATACGGCGGTGCGGAGTCGATATTCGCTGCTCCACTCCACTCGGCCCGGATCTCACGGTGCACGATCTCCAGGAGGACGGGTTCGAGGCGATCTTTGTGGCAGTGGGCTGCTCGGCCGGCGCAAAGCTGGGCATTCCCCAGGAAGAAACGCCGGGGGTTATCCAGGGCGTGGATCTGCTCAAGGCAGCGGCTGAGGGCGCGACCGTCGACCCGGTGAAGAAGGCTGTGGTCATAGGCGGCGGCAATGTCGCGGTTGACGCTTCCCGGACCCTCATTCGCCTGGGCGCGGAGGAGGTGCTGATCCTGTATCGGCGATCCCGGGATGAGATGCCCGCGTACGAGGAGGAGATTGAGGCTGCTATTGAAGAAGGAGTCAAGATCCGGTTCCTCGCCGCGCCGATCGAGATCGTGACTTCGAACGGACGGGTGAGCGGCGTCCGTTGCGTGGAAATGGAGCTCGGCGAGCCTGATTGGACCGGCCGCAGGAGACCTGTTCCCAAAGAAGGCTCCGAGTTTGTCGTGGACGCGGATGCGGTTATTCCCGCGGTGGGCCAGATGGTGGACCCCGCGGTTGTCCCGTCCTTCGGGACCATCGAGAGACGACGGGGCAATAACGTCCGCGTTGACCCCGTCACCTTTGCCACCTCAATGGAGGGAATTTTCGCTGCCGGTGATGTTGCGACCGGGCCTCGGACGGTGATCGAGGCCATCGCGGGAGGCAAGGAGGCCGCAGAATCGATCCGCCGCTTTCTCGAGGGAGAAGACCTTCACCAAGGTCGTGACGCGCAACCGACCATCGCGGAACCTCTTACGGATAGGGTGGCACCGCGCCCGAGGCAGCGCAAGAAAGCCGTAGAGGTCGGGCAGCGCACCGGGAGCTTTGAGGAGACGCACATCGGATTTGACGAGGCCGCGGTGGCCGCGGAAACCGGGCGGTGTCTCAACTGCGGGGTCTGCTCCGAGTGTCTCGAGTGCGTGCGGGTATGCCAGGCTGATGCGCTCCGGCACGATGAGAGCCCGGAAGAGGTGATGCTGGACGTCGGTTCGGTGATACTCATTCCCGGCTTCGATACCTTCGATGCGGAAATCAAGGGCGAATACGGCTACGGTCGCATACCCAACGTCATCACTTCCATGGAGTTCGAACGGCTGCTGTCCGCTTCCGGTCCGACCGAAGGAGAGATTCGTCGGCCGTCCGACGGTCGGCATCCGGAGAAGATCGCGTGGATACAGTGTGTGGGCTCCCGGGATGTGACGTGCAATCGTGATTATTGCTCGAGCGTGTGCTGCATGTACGCGACCAAGGAAGCCATCATGGCCACAGAGCACGACCAGCGCATTCAGCCGACGATCTTCTATAACGATATTCGGGCATTCGGCAAGGGATTCGAGTTCTACTATGAAAACGCGGCTTCGAATCTTGGCGTACGATACGAGAAAGGGATTATCTCCACGATCAAAGAGGAGCAGCAAACGCGAAATCTCCTCCTGACCTTCCGGGGTCAGGATCGCGCCATGACGACCGAGACCTTCGACCTGGTCGTCCTCTCGGTCGGGTTGGAACCCTCGGCTTCGGCTCGGCAGCTCGCGGAACGCTGCGGCATCGATCTGAACCGGTTCGGTTTCGCTGAAACAGGGGAATTTTCCCCGAACCGGTCGAGCAGGGATGGCGTCTTTGTGGCCGGTGTGTTCGAGGGCCCCATGGACATTCCTGAATCGGTCATGGGAGCGGCTTCCGCCGCGGCCCTTTCCGGAGAGCTGCTCGGCGAGGCACGGAACACCCTGGTCTCGGCCAAAGATTTTGCCGCGGAACGGGATGTCCGGGGGGAGGAACCGCGTGTCGGAGTTTTTGTGTGTCATTGCGGCTCCAATATAGCCCGCATCGTAGACGTGGCCGAGGTGGTGGAGGCAGCGCGCACGCTGCCCGGGGTCGTGTATGCGGATCACAATCTCTTCACATGCTCGACGGACACCACCGTCGCAATAGCGGAAACGATACGGGAGCAGGGGATTAACCGGCTCGTGGTGGCGTCGTGCAGCCCTCGGACGCACGAGCCGCTGTTCCAGGACGTGTGCCGGGAAGCAGGAATCAACAAATATCTGTTCGAAATGGCGAATATCCGCGATCAATGTTCGTGGGTTCACCAGAAAGACCCTGAAGCAGCCACTGCCAAAGCCAAGGATCTCGTGCGAATGGCTGTGGCCCGGGCCGTAAAACTCGAGCCGATCCAGGAGCAGTCCTTTCCGGTGGTGCCCGCGGGGCTCGTCATCGGGGGAGGCATCGGAGGCATGACCGCGGCTCTCTCTCTGGCCGATCAGGGATTCCGAGCCGTGCTCGTCGAGCGAGAAGACCGTCTTGGCGGCGTAGCCCTCAACCTGAGGCGCACGCTGACCGGCCTTGCGGTTCAGCCCTTTGTGCACGAGCTTGAAGAGCGGGTGCGCTCTCACGGAGGAATCGAGGTCCTCCTTAACTCGGAAGTGACCGGATTCTCGGGACATGTGGGACACTTCTCGGTCACGGTCCGAAACCGGGAGAGCGGTGAGGAGCGCGAGCTGGAGAGCGGGGCCGTGATTGTGGCGACCGGGGGCCGCGAGTACGAGCCGACCGAGTACCTGCGGGGACGTTCCGATAAGATATGGACGCAGACCGAGCTTGAACGATGTCTGCACGACCGGGACCGCGGACTCGAGGGGGTGAGCAACCTCGTGATGATCCAGTGTGTAGGCTCGCGGGAGCCGGACCACCTCTATTGCAGTCGAGTTTGCTGCAGCACCGCGATCAAGAACGCGCTTGAGATCAAGGCGCAGTATGCGGCCGCCAACGTGT
>JARRRG010000074.1:0-9315 GCA_037380965.1 Deltaproteobacteria bacterium | reverse complement strand
TCATACGAGACTATGAGCTCCAGATCGTTCGGAAAGATGGAGCCGTGCGGGATGTCTCCATGAGCGGTTATGCAGGACGCGACAGTGCCGGAGAGATTGTCAGCTATCAGGGCCTGATGAGAGATATTACTGAAGCCAAGCGGCTGCGCTCGCAGCTCGTACAATCCGAACGACTCTCCGCGATGGGAAAAATGGCGTCCCAGCTCGCACATGAGCTCAACAATCCCATCTACGGCATCATGAATTGCCTGGAGCTCCTCAAAGACTCGATCCCGGAATCTCACGAACGGAGGAAATATCTCGATCTCGCCTACAATGAATGCAAGCGGACATCCGGCCTTTTGATCAAGATGCTCAAGTTCTTCAAGCCCGATGACGAGCAGAAGAGCCCCTCGAACATCAACAAGCTGATCGAGGAGACACTCCTCTTTTACGAGAGACAGTTCAAGAATCTCAACATCCGCGTAAGCACTGATCTGGCCTCGAACCTCCCCACTACAATGGCCATCGAGAGTCAATTGAAGCAGGTCTTCATCAACATGGTTATCAATGCAAATACCGCCATGCCCGCAGGCGGAGAGCTCCACGTTGCCAGCCGCTTCGATCCTCAGGAAAATGTTATCGCGGTGACAATCCAGGATACCGGAACGGGCATCCCGCCTGAAAATCTCAGCCGCATCTTTGACGCTTTCTTCACCACGAAAAAAGAGGTTAAAGGGGTCGGGCTCGGATTGAGCATCTGTTACGGATTCATACGCGAACACGGAGGAACGATAGACGTGCGGAGCGAAATAGGAACAGGGACCAGCTTCATCATTTATCTTCCGGTGGTGGATGCGGAATCGGCTCGCACAGGTCAGAATTCACGGAGTATTGCTTCTCGCCAGTAAATTTCGCCTCCAGAAACCAGCGAACCGGTGATCCGAACGCAGTCTCACTCTTCGCACGTTCAAGCGCGGAAGCACTCACCGCGGAGTACGACGCACGGCTCCGCGCTTGAAAGAGCGCATGCCGGGATACTCTTCCGTTTATAAAGCGGGGACGCGGACCGTTTCCGAGCACATTTCAGGTACCGATCCCCGGATCCCTTCCCGCGAGGATCTGTGCATTTCGAGCGCCCAAGTGCTTCGGATTCGTAAGAAGAAGCCGTTCTGTTCCCCGGACCGCTTCACCTTCCGCGAGTCCGAGTCCTGACAAGAATGGGTACTAAGGCTGAGAAACTCCCGCCTCAATGCTGCACTGTGTAAAATCAACTGGTTCTTTGCAGGCCGGACACTTGCGCGGCTTGTCAAATTCGTCCGAGAAGATTTCCATCTCTTTTCCGCATTGAGGGCATTTACAGGTGAAGGATTTCAGTTCCTTGTGCGCTTCAAAACCAGGGCAGTGTTGAGGGGTCCACATGATTCCACTCCTCTTCTGTTCTGTGAGGGTCCGGCTAACGCACCAGGCCCCTGTAATCGGTTGATGGAGGTAATAATTACTATAGTGCACACCAGAACGGGCGGCAACACAAAAAGCGAACAACCAAGGCTGTTCAGCGCCGATCCCGCAAGAAAACAAGCGCCATGCACGACGTTCCCTTTATCGGGACAGTGACCGTCAACGGCTCTCCGCGACGGCCGGAAACCGAGTGCATCTGCACACCGATTGGCCTTGCGAGAATCCTTTTTCCGGAGAAAGAGAATTGGGAACCCCTTGATGAGTCGCGTGGGAATCATCGTATTGAGGCCCGAGCGCCACGGTCTCGCGTTCGATCGCGGCAACACGGCGACCCGATGACGACCGCGTCGGGTGCGTCGGACACCGGCCAGAGAACTGACATGCGCACGATGACTCTTTTCCGCGAAACAGATCGTGCGCTCTTCGCAACTAATCGTCTGAATGAAAAAGTGAGGTCTCTTGTACGGCAAGGCAGACGGACGGCCGATCAGATCGGCGAGTCCGCTGCTACGAGGAGGAAGGATCGTCTGATCGGTGCCACGGCACTGTGGTCAACGGCACCGGTCTATCCCTCCAGGATTGACCTAAGCTCCTTCAAGACAGATCGGTGTCAGGGCGGTGGTGTGTAGTCACCTGTACCGGTCTATCCCTCCAGAATTGACCTGAGCTCCTTCAACTCCTTCTTGATCTCGAGAAGGATCTCTCGGTAATCAGATTTCTCCGTCGCAGATGATTCGTTGGATCTTGATTCTGATGGGACAGCCGATTGTGCCCTCTGCTTCGATCCCCTAGAGGCCTTCTTCGCTCTTCTTTCCGCCGCCTCCTGTTTTTTCATCTCCTGAAGACGCTTCTTTGCGCCGGCGATGGTAAATTTCTCATCGTAAAGGAGGTGTTTAATCTCTAGAAGGAGCTCAAGATCCTTCTTATGATAGAGCCGTTGTCTCGCTCTCGTTCGGGTGGGTTTAAGGATCTTGAATTCTGACTCCCAATACCTGAGCACATACGGTTCCACATCCAGTATTTCGCTGACCTCACCGATCTTGAAATACTGTTTCTCGGGAATTGCCACAGTCATAACTCGACCACCCCTCACATAAGGATTCATCCGATCACCCCTCTCGTGCCCGGGCAGTCAAAGCGCCCTGCCGGTTCCCGGCTTTGACTTTCCTCGGCCTGGCGTGATCGGGATCATTCCCTCATTGCAGCGCCCACTTCCCTGGCGAGCGTCTCAACTATGCGAGAATGGATTTCCTGAACTTCCTCATCGGTCAGAGTACGGTTCTCGGACTGGTACCGGATCCGGAAGGCCATACTCTGGCAGCCCTCAGGAATCGATTCTCCTCGATACAAATCGAATAAGATCACGGACGCAATGATATCACGGCCCGAACGTGAAATCAACTGTTTAATCTGCTCTCCTGAAACTTTTTCTTCAACGATGATTGATAAATCCCTCTCTACATAAGGGTAGCGGGGAAGCGGCTCGAAAAGCCTTTCCTTGCGGCAGCGAATGAGCAGAGGCTCCAGAAGAATCTCGAAAATCTGGACCTTAGCTGAGAGATCGTGTTCTCGCATTTTCTCCGGCGACAGCTCACCAATAAAGCCGATCTTCTCACCTTCAAGGAGCAGGTCCGATGATTTGCGGCGATGGAAGAATCTCTCCTCCGAAGGTACATAGGTGAGTCCTGCCACGCCAAGCCCGTCACACAGGTTTTCCATGGCTCCCTTGACATCGTAGAAGTCGATCTCCCTCTCGGCCTCGATGGCCCCTCTCACATCAACTTCACCCCTTTGAAAATGCCAGGAATCCGGATAACGCCGGCCCGTGGCCAGCCCGGCCAGTCGAAGGTCTTCCCTGGGCAAATCCTGACCGGCAACCGGATGAAAGGTCTTACCAAGCTCATAGAGCCTCAGATTCTCCGATCTGAAGCTCACATTTCTTTTCATCACCGAGAGCAGACCCGGGATCAGGGAGGTCCTCATCACGGCGTAATCTTCCGAGAGGGGGTTGAGCAGGGCCAGCGCCTCCGCGTGATCGCCTTCTGCCGCGAATTCCAGGGCGGATCGTCTCGAAACAAAGGACATGGTGATGACTTCCGTGAACCCGGACGCGCTCATGAGACGTGCCACCTTATCGGTACGATCTCTATCTCTTCTGGATCGGTCCGGGTCCGAGCGATAGGCGGGCGTGGACACCGGTATGTTCTGAAATCCGTGAACTCGGGCGACCTCTTCAATCATGTCCTCTTCCCGGTCCAGGTCCCATCTCCAGGACGGAGGCGTGGCTTCAAGGGTTGCCCCGCCCTTGTCCTCGATCTTGATTCCCAGCCGTTCCAGATAGCGAGGGATCTCTTTCTCCGCGATGTTCGTGCCCAGCAAGCTGTTCACTTTCGAAGTTCGAACCGTCACGGAAGGCCGTACTATCGGATTGGGATATACGTCTATGTAACCGGAGAGCACCCGTCCTCCCGCGAGCTTCTGAATCACGTACGCCGACCTGTGAGCCGCCCACAACGACCCTTCCGGGTCAACGCCCCGCTCGAATCGGTACGAAGCCTCCGTGGACATACCCAGGGCCTTCGCGGTCCGTCTCAGGCTGAATCTCTCAAAGCAGGCACTCTCAATGAGCACGCTCTCGGTTCCCTCATGAATTTCGGAGTTCAGGCCGCCCATGATCCCCGCGAGACCGATCGATCGTTTCCCGTCCCTGATCATCAGGGAATTCTCCGGAAGCTTCCGCTCCATTCCATCGAGCGTGGTGAAGGACTCTCCAGGATCGGAGCGTCGGACCACGATGCGCTGTTCCTCGAGGAGGGAATAATCGAACGCGTGCAGGGGCTGGCCGCATTCCATCAGGATAAGGTTGGTGGCGTCCACTACGTTGGATATGGGACGCACTCCCGATCTCCTGAGCCGGAGGCGAATCTCGAATGGGGACGGCCCAATCGTCACTCCGACTACCATGCGCACCACGTAGCGCGGACAGAGGTCCGCATCCGGCACCTCAATCTGCACCTCGTTCCGAATGTCCCCATATCCCTCTACGGCCGCGACCTCAGGGGTTTTCCACGGCCTGCCGGTGAGCGCGGCTACTTCCCGAGCAGTCCCCAGTATCGAGAGACAATCGCCTCGATTGGGCGTAATAGACGTTTCCAACAGGTAGTCATCAATGAAGGGGAGCGCCTCGGTCAGTAAAAGACCGAGGTCGGTCTCGCCATCAAACACGAGAATGCCTGACTCATCCTCTCCCAGGCCCAGCTCCTTTTCCGAGCAGATCATGCCGCGAGACCGCACACCGCGAATCTCCCTCTCTTCCATTTCAAGACCTGAGGCGAGAACAGCTCCCGGCGCGGCATACGGGACGACCTGTTCCACGCGGATGTTCGGCGCGCCACAGACTACTGTTTCCTCACGGTCACCCAGACTGAGACGTGCAAGACTCAGTTTCTCGGAAGCGGGATGAGGTGTGATCTCCACTATTTTAGCCGTAAAGACATTGTCGAGATCCGCGCCCACGTGTGTGACGCCTTCCACCTCGACTCCTCCCATGGTCAGGAGCTCGGCCACCTCTTCCGGGGATTGGTCAATCTCCACGAACTCTTTCAGCCAGTTGAAGCTGACGAGCATGCTCCCCTCACCTTGTATTAGGAATCAGAATTGATTAAGGAAACGAACGTCGTTCTCGTAAAAGGACCGGATGTCCGGAATGCCGTACTTGAGCATTGCCACTCGTTCTATTCCCATGCCAAAAGCAAAGCCCGTGTATTTCTCCGGATCGTAATTCACAAAACCATAGAGCTCAGGATCGACCATGCCGGATCCGAGGATCTCAAGCCAGCCGGTGAACGAGCATGTCCTACACCCGGCGCCGCCGCAGATAACACACTGGATGTCAACCTCGGCAGAAGGCTCGGTAAACGGAAAGAAGCTTGGACGGAAACGGAGGCCGACCTCTTCACCGAAGTACTCGTGGACAAACGCCACGAGGACTCCCTTGAGATCGGAAAAGGCTATACCCTCATCAACCCAGAGCCCTTCGACCTGCATGAACATGGGCGAATGGGTCACGTCCGCGTCCCGTCGGTACACTTTGCCCGGACAGATCACTCGAACAGGAGGTTGCTGCTTTTCCATCACCCGTATCTGAACCGGGGAGGTGTGAGTCCTCAGCACCACGTTGTCGGAGAAATAGAACGTGTCCTGCATGTCCCTGGCCGGGTGATCTTTCGGGATGTTGAGCGCTTCGAAATTGTAGTAATCCAGCTCGACATCCGGTCCCTCGGCTAACTGAAAGCCGAGGTCCCGGAAAATCTCTGCCAGATCGCGGGCCACCCTGTTGAGTATGTGTTGGCGACCAAGCCAACACCGTCTGCCGGGGAGAGTGACATCGACAAATTCTGACTGGAGTTTGCTCTTCTCAGCCTCTTGCCGAACAGCCACTTCAGCCTTGTCGAATTCCTTTTCCAATTCCAGTTTGATCGTGTTGGCAAGCTTCCCCACTCTTGAGCGCTCTTCAGGCGCAAGATCCTTGAGCCCTCTCAAGTATGCGGTCAGTTTCCCTTTGCGTCCAAGCACGCGTGTCCTCACCTCGGCCAGGGAGCTTTCATCCTTCAGCCCGGCGATGACATTCTCCGTCTCTTCTTTGAGCTTTTTCAGTTCCTGTTCCATCGTCTCTTTGATCACCACGAACGACGCACGGAGCCAAAGCCGCAGTGCACTCGACCCGGTTCCCTAGGATCCCGGCCGAGTCTCTTTCCCTGAGGCGTCAATCCCTTGCTGAACCGTTTTAGGATAACGTGCTTTCAACTTTCGAGCGCGGCTCGGGCTCGTTGCACGATCTGGCTGAATGCTGCAGGATCGGTGACCGCGAGATCGGCCAGGATCTTTCTGTCCAGCGCGATCTCCGCTTTTTTCATTCCTTCCATGAAGCGGTTGTACGGGAGCCCGTCTCTGCGTGACGCGGCGTTGATTCTGGTGATCCAAAGACGTCGAAAGTCCCGTTTCCGTGTACGTCGGTCCCGATAAGCATAGGAGAGAGCTTTCTCAACACTATCTTTTGCCTGTCGAAATGTCCTGCTGCGACCGCCCACGTATCCCTTGGCCGCTTTAAGAATCTTCTTACGTCTCGCCCTACTATGGGGCGAACATCGTGCTCTGGGCATGAAGAACTCCTTGACTAAAGGAACATAATTTCCGTGCGAACCACGAGGCCGTCGCAGGATGAATCACCGCTTCGCGGAAGGCCGTCCTGCCCCTGACTCATGACCCGTATGGCAGAAGCCTTCGGATCTGGATACGGTCCTTTGGGTCGATGAAGGTCATTTTCCTCAAGCTTCTCTTTCGCTTGGTGGATTTACTTGTCAATATGTGGCTGTGGTACGCCTTTTTTCGTTTGATTTTCCCACTCTTGAGAATGGTAAACCTCTTGGCCGCGCCGCGGCATGTCTTAACCTTTGGCATCGTGTGCTCTCCGGAAGTCGCGCTCGGTAAATAGCCCCAGAGGGGCCCAACGAAATTAAATTTTTATCTATACTCTATTTCCTGCAATAGGACAAACTCTTTTGTGGATGGCGGGCGTATTCTCGTACCGTACTACCGAAACAGGCTGAGCTGTCGAAGGGTAATCGTTCCGTTCGCGTCTGCTCCCAGCGGCTGGTACCTCACGAATCTGGCGGGCGTATCCCCCTCGGCATAGTATTCGAATCCCGGCCATTGATCATACGGGTCAACGCGGGTGTTTTTCATGGTGATCCAATTCTTCCACGAGGCATCATCCTCGGAAACATCCACCTTCCATCCCTTGGGCACTGACTTCTCATCCCCCCAGACAATCCTGAGTCGAGAGACGGGAACGACCTTGCCGAGGTCCAGCACCACGGATGGAGGATCACCTTTCCCGTCGGGCTGAACCTGGAGAACGGCTTTGCCGGGATAGCCTTTCAGGATGTGCATTCCCCGGTCGGCAAGGCGACCGTCCACGAGGACCTTCGCCTGCTTTGCATAGTCGACGAAATAGGAGTCCAGGGGAGGCTTGAGCTGGTCGTCCGGCAGGAGAGGAAGATTGAAAACCCTCGTCTTGACCGCGTTCACCAATGCCTTTGCCATGATGTAATTTGCGCCATTGGTCACATGGCACCAATCGGTGAATACCCACGCATTGACGTTATCAAAGATGCCTGTCAGATCAAGGGCTTCGAATCCCGCCTCCCTGGCCCGTTTCTTGACTTTTTTCACAAGCACGTCATAGGTCTCGGCCGCATCATAGAATCCGATCTTTTCCATGCCGGTTACCTGCTCGATTCGTCGCTCCATGGGCGTACGCTTCTTCTTGCAATTTCGAAACATCGGCTGCAACGCGAGCACATGGGGGACTCCGTCGGTTTCCAAGACCTTATGATAGATTGCGAGTACGTCGGCCACCTGAGCAATGTTTCGATCGCGGTACGCGATCATTTCCGGGGTGGGATCTTGAGGATGGGCGGCGAACCCCCGATTTTCCATGAGGATTCCCGGACCTTCGCCCCGCTCCATCGCCAGCCAGCTAAAAAAGTAGGTGTTCCTCTTCAGCCACAGGGTGAGATAATTCAGAAGCCCGCTCGGCCCCATATCCATTATCTCTCCTATTACCTCATAGTACGGGCCTTCAGTGAAGTAATTCCAATCTTTCAGGGGACGAGCCACCGTATGGACTTCGTTGGCCCCGTCAAGCGAGACAACGAGGTCAGGCTTGTACAACCGTAGTTTAGCCAGGTATCGCATGAGATCGTTTTGGATCACATGGCCTGCTACACCCGCGTTTATCACCCGAACCTTTTTTCCCCCGATCTTCTCTCTCACTCTGGGATCCGCATTGAGGAGCTTTTCCATGATATGAGGGATGGTCCAGCGAAAGGTCACTTCGTAGTACTCGGTCACGGCATCTGCCGGCGGCACCGGCCCCCTCCCGTATACAACCGATCCGCCTGTGACGAACACGCGGTATTCATCCGCGGGTTTGTCCAGCGGCACGTCCTTGAAATCCTTAAAGCTCTCGTTGTTGATATATTCGTATGAGTTCCCCAGCCGGGTGTTGCGAACGGCCACAAACCCCGGGGTCGGTTCGTAGCCGAACTGCGGCGCGACTTTCTGGGAACTGCGTCGGGCCAGGTCAAGGTCCCGGCCCTTGTACGCGGCTCCAAGAGGCGAACCCTTGACCTGGAGATACGCGTAGTACTCAAGCGCGGCGAGCGTGCCGACCACCACCGCGAGGAGAAATACCACGTACAGGCTGACCATGAGGAGCCGGCGAAGAGTCCCGCTCCGATGTCGCTCCTGTCTTGTGCCACTCTCCTGGTCTACAGGATCAGCGCTCGATGAGCTCATCTCCTCTTTTTCCACGTGAAGCGATTTCTTTGCCTGATCAGGGTAACCCATCCGCGCCTCCCGCCTCGAGCTTCAACGAACCGACGGTGAAATCCGCACAGTGTTTTCCAGGAATCATTGAGAGTCGGCCCATTGATTCTTTTGTCAAAACTCCTCTCCTTCTGTTCCGCGGTGCCTGCAACAATGTCGACCTTGATAACGGCTCCCGCCGGCATCTCACCGCGGGAGCGGCATGGAGTCCGGAGGAACTCCGCAGGCTTAAGCCATCCTCGCTACCCGTCCCCAAGCGGAACGATCTCCGGAGCGGGCGTGGATTCACCGGAGAGCTTCGTCGCGTCGCGCGCCTACCGTTCCGCATCCCGAATCACATGCGTACCACGCCCCCCTGGCTTTTCAGCCCTGCCCACATCAACTTGATCGTGGGAAATGTCCGGGAAGGGAAAGGTTCAGCGGCGAAGACGCGCCCAACTCACAATGCCGCCCCACACATCCTCATCAAGCGTCATTGGGCTT
>JARRRG010000073.1:0-7358 GCA_037380965.1 Deltaproteobacteria bacterium | reverse complement strand
GCAGTCATCGTTCCGGGCTCGGCGAATGAAGTCGACCTCCAGAAGGAAACCGAGGTCAAGGAGACTATCAGGCAGCACCTGCTGGCCTATTCGCGAAAAGACCTGAAAGCGATCATGGCTACGGTTGCTCCCGACGCGGTTTTTATCGGAAGCGGCACCGACGAACGCCTTGTCGGTTGGGGCCAGATTAAGGCAGCCTATGAGAGGGATTTCGGCCGGAAGGGCTCCGCTTCTTTCACCTTCACATGGACTTCGGTGGCATCCAGAGGCAAGGTCGCCTGGTTTGCCAGCGACTGCAAGGCCCTCCTGAAGAGCGGAACGAGAACGTACGAGCTTGTCGGCCGTTGGACCGGGGTCCTGGAGAAGGAGGGAGACCGGTGGCTCTTTGTTCAGTCACACTTCTCCTTTCCTTTCGTACCGCCGGGGAACGGGCAACCTGCACGGAAAAGCCTCAGATAACATCCGACTACTCCGGCGAAGATCCAGCCGTGGAGCGTTCTGCCCACCGGAAAGAAGTCGAGATCTTCTCACTGCTGCCGCTCGCCAAATCCAGTGGCTCGACAATGAATTCCGTCCGGAAATAGTCGATCTCGTTCATCAGGCACGCGAACCCGATAATGAATTGGGTTGTCGGGCCGCGGGCGCTGCCGTGTGGGGTCAACGCTCAATGAATGAGATCGTGCGGGATTCCGACCAGTATTCACCGCGACGATTAAATTGGACAAAACCGACATGCCCGCCGGCGCCTGGAATTTCAAGAAACAGGAAGGGGTTCGCTTCTGCCTCCGGGATAGGATAGCACGGTTCGGTAAGGAACGGATCGTCCGCGGAATTAACGAGCAGCGTGGGAATGGCGATGTGAGGGAGATAAGGCTTGCATGACGCTTTGTTCCAATAGTCCAACGCGTCCTTGAATCCGTGAATCGGTGCGGTGTACCGGTCATCGAAATCCTGAAAGGTCTTGATCTTCCTGAAGCCCGTGTCATCGATTCTATCGGGCATAATCTCCATTTTCATCTGAATCTTCTGATGAAGCATTCGAAGAAAGCGTTTCAAATAGAGCCTGTTTCCTAATTCAGCCAATTTGTACGAGCTTGACGCAAGATCGCAGGGAACCGAAAAGGTCACGGCCTTTCGAACAATCGGAGGCACATTGTTCCCGCATTCCCCAAGGTATTTCAATACGATGTTTCCCCCGATGCTGAATCCGATCAGAACAAGCTCAGCGTACGGCTCCTTGTCCGAGACATGCGACAGGACAGTCCGGAGGTCTTGCGTATCTCCGCTGTGGTAGAAGCGAAGTTTTCTGTTGCATTCACCGCTGCATCCCCGAAAATTCATGGCCAGCGCGTCCCAGCCGTTTCGATTGAGCGCTCGGACCATACCGAGAACATACGCCCTGGTCGAATTTCCCTCGAGACCGTGCAGGAGTATCGCTACCCGATTCGAGCCACTCCGGGAAAAATCCAAATCGAGGAAATCGCCGTCAGGCGTATCGATTCGTATCCTCTCGTAATCTACGCCTCGCACCCGCCGGAAGAGGGACGGGCATACGGTTTGGAGGTGTGGATTGGAAAAGAGCACCGGAGCACGATAGGAAGAAGAAATGAGCGGCACGAGCATTCACCTCCGGAAAGCTCACATCATGCGCCATGATCCGAAATCAGACGCGGGAATGCGGTCTTCGCCTGCTGGTCTGCGAAATCAGTGTCAAAGAGGCGGTGCCGGCAGAGGCACACGCAGGAAAATCGGCAACTTTTTCAAAGGGATTTAATTCCGTGCTTACACGCGCTCTCCGGAAAAGGAGCGGGGACGGGGAACCGATTCCGCCGGAGCTCGGGCCCAGGGTGTCTTGACGGTCCTCACTCTTTCCCGTCCGGCTCGGACCCAAGCCGGAGGTATTCGCGAACCACACGAAGGGCCTCAAGAACGGCCTTTTCCTCTCTGAGCTCCAGAACCCACCAATCGCACAGCGGAAGCTCTCGCAGCAAATCCAGCCGAGCATCGAGATCCGACACTTTGGTGGGAGGCACATGCCCTTCGCCGTTCTCCGTATCATAGATGTGCGCGTTCAAGAATCGCTCGGGGTGGGGTATGACAAAATCGTCAAGCCTGAAGAGTCCACTCATGACCGATGGGCTCACGTACGCGTGACCAATGTCCAACGTGGCCCACGAACCGGATTTTCGAATGAGCTTTTCCAGCAACTCTGGTCGGCTGGTCCACCCCCAGGCGAGGTTTTCCAGACAGAGACGAACTCCTAAATTATGAGCAAAACGCACCAGATCGGTCAAGCCTTCCACCGTTCTTTTCCAGGAGAGATTCAGCGTCGAGTCCCTTCCCAGCCCCACGTGGATAGTGAGGTAGCGCCCTCCCACTTTGGATACGAGCTTACACACCTTGCGGAATACACTCCCCGCGTTCCTCGCTTCCTCCGCGTCAATGTCGCCGAGATCCGTGTGCTTGAACGCGCAGTGATACCTGACCTCCAACGGGTAAAGGCTCGAAATCGTCGGGACCAGGGCGTATTCTTCCGACGGACTTTGCGGCAAATTCTCGAACGTAAAGCTCCAGTCTATCCCGTCAAAATGGTGTTCGAGCGCGAATTCCCTGAGAAGTGTCGTATCCGAAAGGAAATTACAGCAGGCTAATTTGGGGCGAATCATCGAGTCCTCAATGCTCTTCCTTTCTACTGTCGATCTCCATACCTCGTCACTCCATGGCGACAGCAATATAAAAAAAGCATACATCAACGATGTCGATTTGTCCAATAGGCGATATCTATAGAAATCGCATTTTGCACTCCTGTTGAACGATCACCGTACCATATGCGTACGTCCCGTCAATGGAGGGCATCCCGGATCGGGCGATCTTCAGAAGCCCTTTCCCAAAGCGAGTTTTATTTGACACGGGCTTCCTCATCTTGCTACGATACAGTTCCAGCGCAGATGGTGTCGACCTTTTTGAATCGGCGCGATCGGTCGCTTTTTCGCGGACCAGCGGTAGGAGTCGTCCTTTTGGCACCAGCGGTTGCGGTGGTTCAGAGGGCGTCCCAGAGGGATCCATGAGGAAGATCGGAGTCATATTCTGTATCATTCTCGGTGTGCTCCTTGCTGCCGGAGTCCCTGCCGACGCTGCACTGAAAGAAGTCTCCCTCATCCCTCAATGGCTTCCTCAGGCCCAGTTTGCCGGTTACATGGTCGCCTTGGAAAAAGGCTTCTACCGGGACGCGGGCATCGATCTGAACCTCCTTCGAGGAGGTCCCGGCAAGCCCCCCTTTGAAATGTTGAAGTCGGGCCGGACGACCTTTTGCACGGGTTGGCTCTCAACCGCAATTCAGAAGAGGGCAACAGGAACACCGCTGGTCAATATAGCCCAGATCATGCAGCGTTCCGCGCTCATACTGGTTGCCCGAAAGAACAGCGGCATCACGCGACCGGAGGACCTTAATGGCAAATCGGTGGGACTCTGGGCCGGCCAATTCTATCTTCCCCCCGCGGTTTTTTTCCGGAAATACAACCTGCACGTGAAGATTATTCCCAATTACTCGTCGATGAGCCTGTTCCTGAAAGGCGGGGTGAAGGCGATCGCGGCGATGTGGTACAACGAGTACCATACCCTCCTCAACAGCGGCCTGAACCCCGACGAGCTCACCCTATTCTTTTTCAGTGACTACGGACTGAACTTCCCGGAGGACGGGCTTTATTGCATGGAGGAAACGTTCCGGACGAATCCTCAAGTATGCTCCGATTTTGTCAAAGCGTCCCTCAAGGGATGGCTTTACGCGTTTGACCACAAGGATGAGGCGATCGATATCGTGATGAAGTGGGCCAAAAGGGCTAATACCGGCACGAACAGAGCCCACCAACGGTGGATGCTGGCTCGCATGCAGGACCTGATTCTCCCGGATGGCGACAGGGCCGGGCTGGGAAAGCTCAAGCCCAGGGACTACGAGTTCGTGGGAGGAGTCCTGCTCGGTCTGGACCTGATAAAGGAACTTCCGCAATTTGACGTCTTTTACCGGGGCCCTCGATGAAGCTAAGCTTTCCGCGTGGCATCACCTTCAAAATGACTCTCCTCGTATTGGGAGGCACTGCCGCTGTTTTCACTTTTGTCCTCGCGTACAGTTACATCTATTCGCGGAAGATGATGCTGGCTGAAGCGGAAGAGAGTGCCCGCAATCTCACCCTGTCCGTGGCTCGGAGGATAGAGCAGGAATTCCGCGCCGTTGCTGAGGTTCCGCCGGAAGAGGCAACCTTCCTGGATCTCACAACATGGGACAAAACGTCCCTCCTGCGGCTCATTCGGCGGATGGTACAGGACCATCGGGAAATATTCGGGTCTTCCATTGCCTTTGAGCCGTTCGCGTTCGAGCCGGACAAACGGTTCTTTGCCCCGTATTACTACCGGAGCAAAAAGGGAATAGCGTTCGAACAGCTCGGATCCAAGTCTTACGACTATATCCGAAAGGACTGGTACCACGTTCCCAAAGTACTGAAAGCGCCGGTATGGAGCGAGCCCTACTTTGACGAGGGCGGTGGCGGCATTCTTATGACCACCTACTCGTACCCGTTCTTTGAGAAGGGGCAAGAAGGCCAAGACAAGAAAGTCAGAGCCATTATTACAGCAGATGTCTCCCTGGATTGGCTCACCAAACTCGTCGGTTCCATCCGGGTGGGGAAGTCCGGTTACTGTTTCATCGTTTCCGATACGGGGAAGATCGTAACCCATCCGCAGAGGCAACTGATCATGGTGGAGTCACTGTTCAGTCTCGCCGAGGAGTTGCACGATCCTCGATTCCGCACGATCGGTCGGGCAATGATACACAAGAAATCCGGCTTCATGGAATTCGGCTCGACCTTGAGCGGCGAAGATTCATTGCTCGCCTTTGCCCGCATCCCGACTCCGGGCTGGTCACTGGGCACGGTCTTTCCGAAGCGGGAACTCTTGGCCAAAGTCACCATGCTTCATCAGACAACGATGTTGTTGGCCACAGGCGGAATCCTACTCCTGCTGGCGGTAAGTCTCGTAATCTCGCGGTCGCTCACCCGCCCTCTGGTTCGTATGGCACAGGCCACGGCGCGAGTAGCCAAGGGGGATCTGGACCTCGAGCTGAACCAGTCAGACATCCGGCGCCAGGACGAAGTAGGTCTCTTGGCCCAGCATTTCAAGCGTATGGTAGCCGGATTAAAAGAGCGAGATCGGATTCGGGATACCTTTGGAAGGTACCTGACACAGGAAGTGGTAAACCGTCTCCTCGAATCCAAGACCGGCCTGAAATTGGGGGGCGAATCGCGTGAGATATCCATGATCATGTCCGATCTGCGAGGCTTCACCGCGCTCACGTCAAACATGCCTCCGGAACAGGTCATCGCGTTTCTCAACCGATATCTCGGCAAGATGGTGGAAATTCTCATAGACTATCGCGGCATCATCGATGAAATCATAGGAGATGGAATCCTCGCCTTTTTTGGAGCTCCCGAATCCCTGGAAGATCATCCCGGGTACGCGGTGGCCTGCGCTCTCACGATGCAGGCTTCCATGGGTGAGATCAATGCCAGGAATGAAATCGACGGCTGGCCGCATCTTGACATGGGAGTGGCCGTGAACACCGGTGAGGTGGTGGTGGGGAACATCGGCTCCGAGAAACGTACAAAATACGGAGCGGTCGGCTCACAGGTGAACTTCACCGGTAGGATAGAATCGTTCACCGTCGGAGGCCAGGTTCTGATCAGCGAATCCACCTATTCAAAGCTCTCGGACATCCTCGACGTCAGGAATGTGCTCAACATTGAAATGAAAGGGGTTCCCGGCAAGGTGAAGCTCTATGACGTCAGAGGCATCGGGGAACCTTACAATGTCCGACTGCCCGAGAGGAACGATACACCGGTTCCACCCTCGGAGAAGGTTTACGTTCAGGTGTACCGCCTGAACCAAAAGATTGTGACGGGGACCTATTCCCTCGGTTGGTTTCGCCTTCTCTCCCTCAGCTCCGGCGTACTGGCCCTCGACGGGGAAATCAAGCAATGGGAAGATGTCAGGATAGAGCTCGTAAATGACCAACAGGAACCCATCCCGGGTCAAAGCTATGCCAAGGTGGTTTCCGTGAAAAAGGTCGGAGACGAGTACGAAGCCGAAGTTCGCTTTACCTCGGTTTCACCCGAAGCGTACAAGGTATTCCGGCGGGCGACCGGCACCGCTCGAAAAGAATCGGCCTGAACATTGGCTCGATGTGTGCGCCCCTGCGGTTTCGGGGGATGCTCGTGCAGACGAGTCGGCCACGGTCCGGTACGAATCGATTTCGGAAACTCTTCCCCGTTTCCTCGTCCACACAAATTGCGGGCTCGCTGACCCTTGCTGCCAGGCAGGGGACCCTCCGTGCGAGCCTTTCCGGCCCAGAACAGATCCAGGCTGAACAGATGATCTACCGCTTCGGACGGTCCGGGTGCATGCCCGAGCTCTTTGTGCGCCCATGCATAGTATGGCATGGTTCAATTGTGATAAAAGTCAGGAGGAACGAGGCTTCACCAATCCTGGAAGGACCATGGAAGAGGATCGTACGCAAACAAGCGTGAATGTGGTGGAAGAGGTGGTCGTCAAGCTCAATCCGCAGAGCATAGCCGCACGGCTCCATGGGGGCCGGCTTGATGACACGGAGACGGTGGCACGACTTGTGGAGCGCGTTGAGAACGTCATAAGACCGGCGGCTTGTTACCGGACATGCTATGTGGATGGGAAAGAGGACGAGGCCGTGATCCTCGAAGGCGTTCGGTTCGCGAGTCGAGTATTGCGAACGAATCTCGAGAATGTCTGGAAGGTCTTTCCGTACGTGGTGACCATCGGCGAGGAGTTCGACGAGCTCACTCGGGACTGCCCCGACCTCCTCGAGAAGTACTATCTCGACGCTATCGGTAACCTGTCTTTGGCAAAAGCCCAGACTCAATTGGGAAACGATCTGAAGGCACGGTTTCGAATCGAAAAGATCTCACACATGAACCCGGGCTCGCTGAACGATTGGCCAATCGAGCAGCAGGAACCCCTCTTCTCGATTTTGGGGGACGTACTCGGTCACATTGGGGTAAAACTGTCCCCGACCTTCCTTATGGAACCCGCCAAATCCCTGTCAGGCATATTCTTTCCCACTGAAACACCCTTTGAGAGCTGCCAGCTGTGTCCCCGAAGAGACTGCCCCGCTCGACGCGCCGCGTACGATGCCCGTCTCGTCAAGCGCTACGGAATCACACCCGAAACGGAAAGCTGAGAATGGGTCGCAAACGGTCCGAGGCGAGCATTATGGCAATTCATCGGGCGCGCATCTGATGCACGACTCCTCAGCCATACCTTGCGACACAGCAGAA
>JARRRG010000072.1:11012-13699 GCA_037380965.1 Deltaproteobacteria bacterium | reverse complement strand
TGATCTCTTTCGTTGAATCAGTCGCTGGAAGCATGCCCGAAGCCGTGATGAGTGTTGGGGTTTCTCGAGAGCTCCTCAAGAAGACCGACACCTGACTCGGCAACGGGCGCTTACGAAAGACTGCGTCGATTCCGACCAACGCCCTCCTTACTCGGGAGGAGAGCTCCCTCGTTTCAGAGATTGGCTGCCGAGCTGATCTCGGGGGGATCGCCGTACCCGTATTCGGCCTTTTCTTTCTCCCAGATCGGATCGAAGAGCGCTCTCACCCGTCTCCCATAATCGTCCAGCTCGCCCTTTATCTTGGTGCGGACGTCGTCGGCACCTTCATGGGTGCTGTATGCGCCGCACTTGTGGCAAACCTCCCTGAAGATATGCGGATTATCGATAATCATGCATGGGGTCAAGAGATTCTCGGAATAGGGTTGCAGAGAGCGAATGTATCGGAAAAGATCGCTGTTCAGAGCCTCTGTCAAACTCTTGTCGTATATTTTTTCCACAGCCACGTGGGTAAAGACGCAGGGCTCGACGTCCCCTTTGGGAGTTATATGCAGGTAGTTTTTCCCGCCCGCTATGCATCCTCCCACGTACGGGGCATCGTTCCAAAAGTCTGCAATGAAGATGGGGAATTCACTTCTCAACTCCTTGCCGCGGTGTCTCAGGTATTCTCGTTGCTCCGGCGTGGGCATGAGTGAGACGTCGGGATCCTTTCCCACAGGCATAAACAGGAAGAACCAGGCAATCATGACCCCCATGTTATAGAGATGCTCGAAGAGATCGGAGCTGCTGATCTGTTCGATATTGTTTCTTGTGACGGTCAGGGAGGTCCCGAACGGCACTCCGCGCTCCTTGAGACGACCCATGGCTTCCATGACCTTCCGGTAGACTCCTTTGCCCCGCCTGGCGTCTGTTGCCTCTTCGAACCCTTCAAGGCTCATCACCGCGCCCGCATTGCCCAGGCGATGCAATTCGTCCGCCACGGAATCGTTTATAAGTGTGCCGTTGGTGTAAAACATGAAGTACATGTCATGATACTTTTCAATCAGAGGAAACAGATCGTCTTTGCGGGTGAGAGGCTCCCCTCCGCTGAACACGATGAAGAGGCATCCGATCTCCCGCGCCTCACCGAGGATGCGGTCCAGCAAATCGTATGAGAGTCCCTTTTCACGGGCATAAAGACCGGAATAACAGCCAACGCATCTGAGGTTGCACTGCATGGTCGGACTGATAAGGAGCGTAAAAGGGGGAGCAAACCCGTGCTCGCTGGCGAACTTCTCGCGGATGGCCGAACTGCGGAGCAGGCCATTGATAAAAAGGCAGCGAGCCACCCTTCTGAGACAATGCGGCGATACCTCGGTCATTACCCGCCGAAACATTCGCGAAGCCTGGCTGTCGTCCCCTTCTCGCAGGCTTTCGATGACCGCTTGCACACCAGCGCCCGCCATCTCGCCCTCGATCAGCCTCGATGCGAGTGCGGCCAGCTTCATGAATGCCTCAGGTGACACATGAGTGAGCAGGTCAATCATTGCATTCGCCACCTGCTCCCGGGTCATTGACTTAATACGCTCGATAAATTCCATGAATCACCTCCTGATTTCCATTTTGCTATTACATTACGTACGCTCGTACGATACTCCGTAGGCTCGTTGGCATCTCTGACAAGACCGTCGCCGTTGATAATGGCGCGTCACCGTGTGCGAGGAGTGCAGCCGATCGTGGTTCCGGAAAGGCTCGCGGCTCACGTGAACTCCGCAATCGGGGGCACTGCTCCCCGAGCTTCCCGGGTTGAACTGACATGCTTCCCAACGGTTCTTGTTTTCATCTTCCGGCAATCCAGGCCGAGTTTCCTACTCCTCGCCGGTATCCGGAATAGCTCCGTCGAGCTTGGATGCGGTGTTCGCTTTTCCTTCGGCGGCATTCAGAGGAATGCGTACCGTGAAAACGGTTCCCCTGTCGTCCGATCTGACGGTAATAGATCCGTGATGCTCCTCGACGATATGTTGCGACAGCGTGAGGCCGACGCCAGTGCCCTGGGGTTATGTCGTGTAGAACGGCAGGAAGATATTTTCAAGCTCTTCACGCGGGATAGGATTGCCTTGGTTGCCGATTCTCATTTCGAAAGAGGGGTGCGATTGACTCGGTCCCTCCTGCTCTGATTGAGGCTCGGCATTACTCAGACAGGTTTGAATCGATATCGTCCCGTGTGGAGGCGAGGCTTCGATGGCATTGGCCAATAAATTACGAATCACGTGCTCGAACAGATGCCGGTCCAAGGGCACACCACCCATGTGCGGCTGAAGATCGTTTTCGACCGTTACTCTTTGCTCCTTGAGCCGCTCTGCATTGATTTTCAGAACTTCTCGCACCAGCACATTCGGGTTGACCGGTTCCAAATGAAGCTTGTCTTGCCTCGCGATTCCCATGAGACCGGCGAGCATCTCCTCCAGTCGCTTCAACTCTTTCGTAATTACATTGAAGCATTCGGGCTGGGTGTCGGGATCGAGCTTCTCCCATGCTCCCAGTTTCGTCGCCATCCTGCGGGCAAACCCGCCAATGATAACAAGGGGTTGTTTGAGCTCATGAGCGATCTCAGCTATATGGGTGGCAATGGCCCGGTATTTCTCTCCCTCCGCCACATGCTCGTTCAACTCTCTGATTGACTTTTCCCGGTCCTTCAATACCCTCCGCAC
>JARRRG010000072.1:0-10971 GCA_037380965.1 Deltaproteobacteria bacterium | reverse complement strand
CCTCACATATTTCACGCGGCCCCTCGAATCCCCCATGTTCACGTGCCTGTTGAACACCGAATCGCTGTCGAGTGCCAGAATAGACGCGACCGCATCTCTATCTTCTTGTACCACGCGGCCCCAGAGCGGTGTTCCCAACAAGGACGCTGCAGGACACCCGAATAGTGCCTCAGCTTGCGGGCTCACGTACGTAAAACGGCCGTCAGGATTTGTGCTGAATATGACATCGGGAAAACCGTCGAGAAGGCCGAATACCTGTTGTCCCCATGTTCCCATGATGTTCCTTGCCGGTGGCAAGAGCCCTTTTCGCAGGCACATCTCTCACCAAAGACTCCACGGAAGGTTCGTGTGTCATTGTGGATGTGCGAACACGATAGGAGCCCTTCACCAGTCAGGTGTTGCAAACATCATGCCTGGCTCGGGAAGAGAGTGGAATGCTGTTCAGGTGAGCTTCTATGCACGGTGATTTGCGGCTGCTCAAGCCCTGATCGTCACGTGGCCATTCCAATTTTATTGCATTATGCAACCCATTATGGCGCAATACGATTGCAAAGAGCACCATCTTGTCCTCTTGCTTTGTGCCGGCTCCCTCTGCTCTCTACGCCTGCTGGTGGAGCTCCGTAGCTCAATGCATTGAACTTGGGGCGAAAAGATCAAACGATTTTCACGTACGGGAGGCACCGAGGTAGCGTCCGGTCTCAGTGCTCCCGATTTCGGGCCGCGGGTTGATGGTGGCCGAATGGAGAGAGCCTCTTGACGGCCTCCGGAGCTCATCACCGGGGCCAACCGGTAAGAAGCGCCTTGCGTAGCGTGTTTTCCGCCTGTCGAGCTTGACTTCCGCGGGATCGATAAATAATTCCTAAACAGAATCTTTGGGGGAATGGAACCAGCTCAAATGCCTGGAGGAAAAGGAATATTTCGGCGTCGCCAGCAGCGCAATCGCCGTCATTCGGTTCTTCTCATCGGATTGATGGTCATCATTTGTGCGTTCCTGGGTTGGTCTCTTGCCGGGTCGATCGGTCTTGTTATGCTTGGTGCCCTGGCCGGTGTCATCTTGCTCGTGGGGCCAAGGGTGTCCCACAAGCTCGTCCTCAAGATGTACGGTGCGACGCGGCTCAGAGACCGGGACGCGCCCGAACTGATCCACCTGGTCAGGACTCTGGCCAATAAAGCCGGCCTCCCTGTTATGCCTCAGATTTACTACGTGCCCAGTGAGATGGTGAATGCTTTCAGCGTGGGCACGCGAGACAACCCGTCAATGGCCTTTACTGATGGAATCCTTCGAAACCTTGCCACACGCGAGCTCACCGGGGTGACCGCTCATGAGGTGGCTCATATTCGTAACAACGACGGCTGGGTGATGGGTCTGGCCGATTCTGTAAGTCAGATAGTCTACATCATGTCCTGGACCGGTCAAATACTGCTGTTCATCAACCTCCCGCTCTTTCTTATGGGTTCGGAGGCAATTCCCTGGATCTTTATCATCGTGCTCATTCTCGCCCCCACTCTGAGCTCACTACTGCAACTGGCCTTGTCCCGGACACGGGAGTACGATGCGGACCTGGACGCGATCCGGCTTACCGGCGACCCGCGCGGGCTGGCGTCGGCATTGGCAAAACTTGAACAACTCAGCGGCAGCTTCTTCGAGCGGATTTTTCTGCCGGGCCGCCGAATACCGGAGCCCTCACTCCTGCGCACGCACCCGTCGACCGAAGACAGGATAAAACGCCTTTTGGAGCTCGAGAAAGACCTTACGAAGAAAACCCCTGACGCTGACCACGGCCTGCCCGGTCACCTCAAGCACCGGCTCCTTTCCCACATTGTCCCGCCCCGATGGCATATCAACAGGTTTTGGTATTGACCGCGATTTGAACGTTCGAGAAGATATGCCGTCTTCCGTAGCGATCCCGAGGTGTTGGAATCTGAGACGCCCTTATGAAGGGTCGTATTACCACTTCGCCATTTAACAAGTAGACTTTCAGGGTCTACGATGGGGGGATGCCCGAAGGGGGAGATGAGTCTCCCCCTTCGGATCATGGCGCAGCGTGGCGCTCTTACCCTGTATGTCCGAGGCGTAGCCACGGATCGTTCGTGACCATCGACCTCGATTACAATCATAATCGCGAAATAGTATATGAGGTTTCCCCCCGTCCGGGAAACGGGTGGTGCCGGACAGTTCCGCAAATCGTACCACAGGAGCTTGCTCCCGCGCGCGGATAATGGCAGGGGGCTCTCTGAACCGGGTTTTCTCACACCTGCGAAGAGATCAACCGCTACGAATCCGTGGTATGACTTCTTCATAGGGAGGGTGATGAAAAATGCCGCTGCCGCAGACCAGTATGTCGGCTCCGGCTTTGATCACCTCCGGTGCTGTTGCCACATCAACCCCGCCGTCCACTTCTATGTCGATTTGATAGGGGGAGCGGTCGACTCGTTCCCGAACCGTGCGTATTTTGGGAAGCATTGAAGCGAGGAACGATTGCCCTGAGAAACCCGGGTTCACGGTCATAACCAGGATCACGTCGAGCTCAGGCAGGCAGTACTCAAGAACTTCCGGGCCCGTTGCCGGATTGAGCGCGGCACCCGCGGTCATTCCCATTTCCCGAATGTGCTGGAGCGATCGATGGAACGCATTGGTTGCCTCCGGATGAATGATCAGCAGGTCGGCGCCGGCATCACGAAATGCTTCGACATAGCGAATCGGATCAAGAATCATGAGATGGACGCCCAATGGCAATGAGACATATTTTTTCACCGTTTCAACCATTCCCGGCCCCATACTGAGGTTCGGCACGAACCACCCGTCCATGACATCGATGTGGATCGAATCCGCGCCCGCTTCCGTAACGGCCGCAAGCTCTTCTGCTAATCTGCCGAGATCGGCCGCGAGTATTGAAGGTGCTATCTTCGTATCAGTCGATGATTTCATGGTTTCACCTGCTTTCCTCTCGATCTCCTGGTATCGTGCCCGGCAACCCTCCGGTCATCAATGGCAATCGCTGAGGTTCGAGTTGAATTGAATCCCTACGGAGCCGAAGGCCGTCGGGCAACCGTAGGATGTTTTCCAGCACTGCCATCCGGGTGAACCGATCGCGTGAACGACGGGGGCATACAGAACCGCCCCAGCACCTCAAAAGAACTCTGAACCATTGAGTAGCGAGTATGCACGTGGTCCGTCAGCAATTCTCGAACTCAGCCATGGCCACAGCCGCTTCAATCAAGGACAAATGAGTAAGTCCCTGGGGTACATCACCGATCATCTCCAACTTCGTGGTGCCATATTCTTCGGAAAATATGCAAAGATCGTTCCCCGTAGAAAGGGCTCGGTTGTACGAAGAAATCGCTGATCGTTATAATCCACACGTCCGTTCGTGCGCCGCAAAATCAGAGCGGACTCCATGGCCGGACGATCACAAGCCTGCACGAATATCCTTCTACGTTTGTCCTAAATCCGCTAACGGCACTACAGGCCTTCTCGCCGGCTGGTTATCAGAATTTCACCCGCCTTGCCGGGAGCATCACCAGGAGCTCGTGTCTCGTCTTGAGACACGGGCTCAATAAACCGCGGCTCAAGAATCTGCCGCTCCCTGCCTGTTGATGCGGGCCTCCCTGGAATCTTCGGTCACGTGGTCATGAGCACGTGTCTTGTATTGTGACACGAGTAATGCAAGGAACAATCGGTTCGTGGAGCCACAACGAGGCCCAGGGCTCTGGGGTACGAGACAGTAATCTGCCGGTATAACGAGGTATTCTCCTTTCACCGCGCCAGTTGTCATTCGCGTGGCATGCCACTTGCTTAGGAAGAGAACGGCATAACCCCTGCGGAGGGCGGACCCATGACTGCGCCACAGCTCGACCAATTATGTATCAACACGTTGCGATTCCTTGCTGTTGACGCAGTTGAACGCGCTCAGTCAGGACACCCCGGATTGCCACTTGGTTCCGCATCCGTCGCATACGTCATCTGGGATCGATTTTTGAAGCACAATCCCCGGGATCCCCTATGGCCGGATCGTGACAGATTTGTCTTATCCGCGGGGCATGGGTCCGCTCTGCTCTATGCTCTCCTTCACGTGACGGGGTACCAATTGCCTATGGAGCAGATCCGTCAGTTCCGCCAGTGGGGAAGCCAGACGCCCGGACATCCCGAGCGTAACAAAACTCCGGGCGTTGAAGCCACGACGGGACCTCTCGGACAAGGGTTGGGAAACGCCATCGGTATGGCGATCTCGGAAGCTTCGCTGGCCGCGGATTTCAACCGCGCCGGACACGACGTCGTCAATCATCATACCTATGTTCTTGCCAGTGACGGCGATCTGATGGAGGGGATCTCCTCCGAGGGAGGATCGCTGGCGGGTCATTTGGCCCTGGGCAAACTGATCGTCTGTTATTCCGACAATAAGATCAGCATCGAAGGTGACACGGCCCTTGCGTTCACCGAGAAACGGATGGAACGATTTGAAGCGTTCGGATGGCACACGCAGACCGTCGAAGACGCCAGCGATCTGGACGCCATTGACCGGGCCGTCCAGGCGGCACAAAGAGAGAAGGAACGGCCTTCCTTCATCGATATACATACTCACATCGGATATGGCAGTCCCAACAAGCAGGACACCGCGGAGGCTCACGGCCAGCCGTTGGGCGCGGAGGAGGTTCGCCTGACCAAAGAAAACCTCGACTGGCCCGCGGATCGAACCTTCTACATCCCGGATGAGGCCCTCGAGCATTTCCGGAAAGCGGTCGATCGGGGTAACGCGCTTGAGGCGGAATGGAGATCCCGATTCAATGCGTATGCAAAGGAATACCCCGATCTTGCCATTCAGTTCACCAGGAGGTTTGCCCGCGTCCTGCCCGAAGGCTGGGATGGCGACCTGCCAACATTCGGTCCCGATGACGGTCCGCTGGCCACGCGCAAGGCTTCGGGCAAGGTCATCAACACACTCGGCGGCAGGCTCCCCGAGCTCATGGGAGGATCGGCCGATCTGGCGCCGAGCACGAAGACGATCATCGATTCCTCCGGAGACTTCGAGGCCGGCAGCCATGGCGGGAGAAACATGCACTTTGGTGTGCGTGAGCACATCATGGGAGCCATCGTCAATGGTATGGCCCTGCATGGCGGCCTCTTGCCGTACGCCTCGACCTTCCTCATTTTCAGCGACTACATGCGGCCGCCGATGCGTTTGGCGGCAATGACGGAGCTGCATGTGCTCTATGTCTTTACGCACGACAGCATAGGATTGGGTGAAGATGGTCCCACCCATCAGCCCGTCGAGCAACTGGTGGGTTTGCGCGCCATCCCCAATTTTGTGGTCATCCGGCCTGCTGATGCGAATGAGACAGCGATAGCATGGAAAGTGGCCGTTGAGCACCAAAAAGGCCCGGTCGCCCTGGTTCTTACCCGCCAAAAAGTGCCGGTTCTCGATCTGACCCGGTACCCGGGCATCACCGAGGGGGTCGAGCGGGGCGGTTACACCATCTCTGAAGCGAACGGCGAAGGTAAGCCGGATATCGTTTTGGTCGCTTCGGGATCTGAGGTTCAGCTCATACTTGAGGCTCAAGAGCGGTTGCGTGAGAAGGATGTACGCGCGAGAGCGGTCAGTCTGCCCTCCTGGAATCTCTTCGACCGGCAAGACGACCACTACAAGGCTCAGCTCTTTCCGGATGGCATCCCCATTTTGGCGGTGGAGGCCGGGGCCACCTTCGGATGGCGTCCCTACGTGGGACCGCAAATTCATGTGATTGGTCTGGACCGATTCGGAGCATCGGCGCCGGGCGAGGTGGCGTTCAAGGAGCTGGGTTTCAGTGTGGACCATGTCTGCAAGAAGGCCTTGGAGATACTGGGGAAAGGAGGGTGAAGCCGTGGTGTCTCTCGGAATCGCAGCCGATCATGGCGGCTTCCATCTGAAAGAGGAGCTGAAGACACGGTTGGAAGAGGAAGGCTACCGGGTCAAGGATTTCGGCGCGCTCGAGTTCAAAAGGGATGACGATTATCCCGATTTCGTCGTCCCAATGGTCAGATCGGTCGCCAGCGGGGAGCTGGAAAAAGGCATCGCCATTTGCGGATCCGGTGTGGGCGCGAGCGTGGTCGCAAATAAAGTGCCCGGAATACGTGCAGCGCTCATTCATGATGTGTTTTCCGCTCATCAGGGCGTTGAGGACGACAACATGAACATCCTCTGTCTGGGAGGCAGGACTGTCGCAATCGCACTCGCGGCTGACCTCGTTCACGCCTTTCTCGCGGCAAAGTTTACGGGAGCCCCCCGGCACAAACGGAGACTTGCAGCCATTGAAGCAGTCGAGAGGACTGGATGATGAGTAAGAGAAACAACCCGATTCTCAAGGTGACGGAGCTCGGGCAGAGCGTGTGGTTGGACTATATTCGTCGTGACATGCTCGTCTCGGGTGAATTGCGGAAACTCGTCGAGGATGACGGGCTGAGAGGTGTTACCTCCAATCCCGCAATATTCTTCAAGGCCATCGAGGGGAGCGATCAATACACCACCGCTATTAACTCCCTAAGAGGGGAGGGGAAATCTCCGGTCGAGATCTATGAATCCCTGGCTTTTGAGGACATTCGGGATACCGCGGATGTGTTCAGGCCCACGTACGATGAATCCGACGGTCGCCACGGATTCGTCAGTCTCGAGGTCTCCCCTCATCTGGCAAGGAATACCGACGAGACGATTGAGCAAGCTCGGGCATATTGGAAGGCCGTCGACAAACCGAATCTCCTGATCAAGGTCCCCGCCACGAAGGAGGGCCTGCCGGCCATCCGGCAGCTCATCAGGGAAGGAATCAACGTAAACGTAACGCTCCTGTTCGGTCTGGAACGATATCGAGAGGTGACTGAAGCGTACATAAACGGAATCGAGGACCGGCTTCAACGGGGTCAATCCGTGGATCGGATTTCGTCGGTGGCGAGTTTCTTCCTCAGTCGCATTGACGTGCTGATTGATCCCATACTCGATAAGGTAGCTTCCCAAGGTGGAGAAACCGGAAGCGTAGCCTCTTCCCTGCGAGGCGAGGTCGCCATCGCTTCGGCAAAGATCGCCTATCAAATCTACAAGGAGATTTTCAAAGGGGATCGCTTCGCCAAAATTGCCGAAAAGGGCGGTCGGCCCCAGCGTGTCCTGTGGGCAAGCACCAGCACGAAAAATCCCGAGTACAGTGACGTGAAGTATGTCGAAGCTCTGATCGGTCCGGAGACGATCAACACGCTGCCCCTCGAGACACTCAACGCATATCGCGATCACGGGCAACCCGCGTCCCGCCTCGAGGAGGATACGGAGAAATCACGAGAAGTCCTCGAGAAACTCGCCGGGCTGGGCATCGATTTGAAAAAAATTACCGCACGGGTATCGAGAAGTTCAATGAACCGTACGACAAGCTCATCAATGAGTTGCATGAGCGCATATCGTAGAGAGGGGGATGCTGCCGGTTGATGGGCAGATCATGGAGGCGGCCGGTGAGTGAAAAAACGAACATCACGACCTTGTTCCTCGACATCGGGGGAGTCCTGCTCACCAATGGATGGGATCGGTATGCCCGAAAGCGCGCCGCGGAGAATTTCGAGCTGGACCTGGATGAGATGAACGAGCGCCATCACCTCACTTTTGACACGTACGAAGAGGGCAAGCTTGAGTTGGAAGAATACCTTGCCAGAGTGGTATTTTTTCGGAAGCGATCGTTTAGTCCGGAGGAGTTCAGAGAGTTCATGTTTGCCCAGTCCGAGCCCTTCCAGGATACGATCGATTTCTTCCATGATCTGAAATTTAATCTGGGGCTCAGAATGGTGGCGGTAAGCAATGAAGGCCGTGAGCTCACCGAGCATCGGATCCGGCAGTTCAACCTCCGTGCCTTGTTCGACGCGTTTATTTCGTCGTGCTATGTGCACTACCGCAAACCGGACAAGGACATGTATCGCATGGCTTTGAACGTTTCTCAGGCTGAAGTCTCCGAGACGGTATATGTGGATGACCGAGCCTTGTTCGTTGAGGTAGCCGGATGCATGGGTATGCACGGTGTTCATCACGTCGACCTGGAAACCACGCGGTCACGGTTTGCCGAAATCGGGCTGCCCATCGCCGTCGATACGGCGAACCCGCAAGAAACGAAGCGGATGGGAAGAGGACAATGATATCCAATGCCGACATCGGACTCGTAGGCCTGGGCGTTATGGGCCGCAACATGGCGCTGAACTTTGCCGATCACGGCTACGTGGTGGCCGGTTATGATACTGATTCCGAGAAAGTGGACACGTTCAACAAAGCATCGGAAAAAAACGTCGGGGGATTCGGTTCAATGAAGGAGCTTGCGGCCGCATTGAAGAAGCCTCGATCGCTCATGATGCTGGTCCCGGCCGGGAAACCGGTGGATGCGGTGATTGAGGAGGCGGTTCCGTACATGGACCGGGGTGATCTCATCATTGATGCAGGGAATTCCCACTATACGGACACGGAACGCCGTATCGACAAAGTGGCTGAGAAGGGCCTCCATTTCATGGGCATGGGTGTTTCCGGAGGAGAAAAGGGCGCACGGTACGGTCCGAGTATGATGCCCGGCGGCAACGAGGAGGCGTACGAGCGGGTGAAACCACTTTTTGAGGCTGCCGCGGCGCATGTGAACGGTGAGCCGTGTGTCGTATACCTGGGAAAGCGTTCCGCAGGCCACTATGTCAAGATGGTCCACAACGGTATCGAATATGCCGTCATGCAACTCATCGCGGAAACGTACGATCTCATGAAGCGCCTGCTGGGGCTCGACAACGATCGAGTCCATGAAATCTTCGGGCAGTGGAACCGCGAGGAGCTCGCGGCATACCTCATCGAAATCACGAGTGCCATCTTTTCACAACCGGACGAGGAGAGCTCGAACCGACTTATCGACGTCATCGCGGACGAAGCGAAACAGAAGGGAACCGGCATGTGGACCTGCCAGGACGCAATGGATTTGCAGGTTCCGGTACCGACGTTGGACATGGCGGTGGCCATGAGGAACCTCTCGGCCCTCAAAAAGCTGCGCGAGGCGGGACAGAAACGCTTCCCGGCTTCGACACGCGCGTTTGGCGGAAACCGGGAGGGGTTCATCCAGGACCTCAAGTACGGCCTGTACGCGTGCATGATTCTTTCGTACGCTCAGGGCATGGCGGTGTTGAGCTCGGCATCCCGGACGTACAAGTACAATCTGCGCTTGCAGGATGTAGCCCGCATCTGGAGGGGAGGGTGCATCATTCGCGCAGCGATCCTGGACGATATCTCCGAGGCCTACACGAGGCAACCTGACCTCGACATGCTGATTTTTGACGACAAGCTGCGCGAAGTCCTCGACCGTCACATGCCGAGTGTTCGCAAGGTGGTGGAGACGGGAATCGGCGCAGGAATACCCATACCCGCGTTTGCAACCTCGCTGGCATACTTCGACGGATTGAGAAGCGCATGGCTCCCCGCCAACCTGATTCAGGCGCAACGGGATTATTTTGGCTCTCACACGTACGAGCGGATCGATCGGAAAGGAACCTTTCACACCAACTGGAATGAGGGCTGAGGAGGAAGCATGGGAACGATACACAAGCCTGAGCCGACAATAATGGTCATCCTGGGGGCAGGGGGCGATTTGACGTGGCGAAAACTCGTCCCTGCGATTTACGATCTCTACTACCAGGGCTGGTTGCCGGATAAATTCAAGGTGCTGGGACTCGATCACAAGGACATGGGAGATGAGGGGTTCAAAGAGCGTGTCCGGAATGGGATTGAGAACTTTGCCCGTAACCCGGCAACCGATGACGAACGGCTCTCCACCTTCCTCACGTACTTCTCTTACCGACAGACCGATTTCACGGATACGAAGTCATTTGAGGATTTGAAACAAATGCTTTCTTCGATGTCCGAGAAGATGGATACCAGGCCGATTCAGGTTTTCTACCTTGCAATTCCGCCCGGCTTCATTGAGATCGTCACCGATCAGCTTAAGCAGGCAAAACTGTGCCAGGATTGGGACCGGGACCGGATAGTTTTCGAAAAGCCTTTTGGAAAAGACCTTACAACCGCAAGCGAGCTCAATAAAAAGATTAGAAATGTGTTCCTTGAAAGACAGATCTACCGGATAGACCACTTTCTCGGAAAGGACACGGTTCAGAACATTATGGTCTTTCGATTCGCAAACGCCCTTTTTGAGCCCCTTTGGAATCGAAATTACATCGATCATGTTCAGATAACCGTTTCGGAGGAGGTAGGTGTGGAGCATCGGGGCGATTACTACGACGGCGCCGGGGCTTTGCGAGATATGATTCAGAATCACCTTCTCCAACTCCTGTGCATTACCGCAATGGAGCCCCCGTTGGCCTTCAGCGCCGAGGAATTGCGAAACAGGAAAGTCGATGTGCTGCGGGCGATCAGGAAACTCAAACCGGACGAGATTCACGCGCATGCGGTACGAGGCCAATATGGGCCCGGTTGGATGCGATGCGATCAGGTGAAAGGCTACCGGCAGGAGGCGGGGGTTTCGCAAAAGTCCTCAACAGAGACATTCGCAGCCATCAAAATGTACATCGATAATTGGCGTTGGCAGGATGTTCCCTTCTACCTGCGAACGGGAAAACGGATGACCCAGAAAGTGTCCGTCATCACCATACAGTTCCGTCCCGTTCCGCACCAGGCCTTTCCCCCGGAGGCTGCTCAGTATTGGCGGCCCAATAGGCTCATCCTCAGTATTTATCCGTACAAGGGGATTCGTCTCCGTTTCCAGGTGAAGAATCTGGGACTGGAAATGCATGTGAGTGAGGCGGACATGATGTTCAACTACTCGGAAGAGCATGAAGCACAGCCCCCGGAAGCTTATGAAACGCTTCTCCTCGATATCATGCTCGGCGATCCGTCCCTGTTCATGCGGGCCGATCAGATTGAAGCGGCATGGCAGGCCGTAATGCCTATTCTGGATAGCTGGGAAAACTCCGGTCCGCCGGATTTCCCCAAC
>JARRRG010000071.1:11162-14942 GCA_037380965.1 Deltaproteobacteria bacterium | reverse complement strand
CGCTCCCTCGGGGATTACATTCTCGATTACAAGTGCGAATCGGACAAGACTCTTGAAAGGTAGCTTTCGACGGGGGCCGCGGTGTGCTCTGGCGCGGGAGAGGCAGATCTGTCCGATGAACTGCCCACGGGCCGAGAGAGCGACGCGGAGTAGGCCCGGCGTGCTCATGTCAGGGTAAATCCGGATGACCGACATCCAGATGGAGTGTGGATGTGCATGATACAAAAGATCAGGATCGAGGCGAGGCGACCCGATCCACTGAATTGACTACGATCTCGCCCAGGACATTTGAAAAACTGTCACTCGGGAAACACCGGATGTACCTCGATCCGGAAATCCCCTTCTGGTTCGTGCCGAATCATTCAGCCGAGACTCTTCTTTCCGCGTTCAATGTCGGCACCTCTCGTAGCCGTCACATGGATCGCGCGGCAAGGTCGACCGGACATCCATGGGCCGTCCGATCAGATGTGGAGACCTTGCTGAGAATGCTCAATGTGTCTCGGCAAGCTCCGTACACGGGTCGCAAGCATCGGCGGCTGGGGGGTCTGTCCGAGCTCTGGTTCCATCTGACAGACACGTGCAACTGCAATTGCAGGCACTGCCTTTTCGGCGACCGACGCAGACCCGCCGCGGCCTTACCCCGTGAGAGAGTGCTCGCGCTTGCGGATGAGGGGTATGATCTCGGTGTCCGTCTGATCTGTTTTACCGGTGGTGAACCCTCCACCTATCCGGATTTTCCCGGTTTGCTGCGGCGACTGCTGGAACGAAGAGACATCCGGGTGGCCGTTCTGACCAACGCGATGTTGCTTTCCGCCATGCTTCCGGAGCTCACCGGATTGGAAGTGAATCGCCTGCATTTCCAGGTGAGTTTGGACGGGCCGGAGGATCTTCACGATTCAATTCGGGGAGCAGGATCGTTCCTCAAGACAACGAAGGCGGTCGAGGCCCTGATCGCCGCGGACATACCGTGCAGTGTGGCAATGGCCGTGAACAGGGAGAACGCGGCGTACATGGGAGCGGTAACGAGCATCGCGCACGACCTGGGAGTCGGCACCGTTCATTTCATGTGGCATTTCAATCGGGGTTCCGGCAAATCACTCGGTGGGTTGCCCATGCACGTTCTCATCGAGAACTTCCGGGTAGCGGCCGAGCAGGCCCGGCGCGTCGGAATTGCCATCGACAACCTCGAAGCCATGAAAGCCCAGGTATTTGCACATCCCGGCACTCGATTCGATTTCGGGAACGCGGGATGGGAATCGTTGGCCGTCGGACCGGATGAGTCGGTGTATCCCACGCCGGCGATGGTCGATTTGCCGGGACTCAGGGCCGGGACCGCAGAAAAAGGCATCGAGACCGTCTGGAAAAACAGCCGGGTGCTGGAAAGCATTCGGCGGGCCTCACTCGCCGACATACCCGAGATGCGAGAAGACCCGTGGCGATTGATTATCGGCGGGGGAGATCTGGACCACTGCGTCGCCCTCGACCGCGCGGGACCCGGCGAGCTGACGCTGCGGGATGATCCCTATCGCCCCCTCTATCAGGAGATGGCCCGGATGGTCATCGAGCAAGAGCTGGAAGCACTGCGCGCGCCGCTCCATCCAGGCATGATTCTCCGCATGGGCGACATAACCACTGATTGTCCTTCTCCGCGAGACGTGAATTTCACCCACTGCAACTGCCTCCTCTCCATGGGCGAAGGCTCGACGAGCCGTCTGGTCAGGGAATTCTATTCAGAGAGAGCCATAACCCCGGACGAGCTCATTCTGAATCCCATCGATTACGGGGACGATGAAACCTCATTCATACCCGAAGAGGCAAGAGCACGCATGTACGGCTGCGAGACGGTAGTGGATCTCGGCTCGGGGACCGGTGTTGAGTGCTTCCTGGCGGCTCGAGCGGTGGGGGTCCGGGGACGGGCAATCGGTGTTGACATGACCGATGCCATGCTTGACATTGCGCGGCGTGCGCAGGTCCACGTCCACCGGCACCTGGGATACGAGAATACGGAGTTTCACAAAGGATTCCTGGAAGCACTCCCCCTGCCCGATAACCGCGCGGACGCGATCATATCCAATTGCGTGGTCAATCTCAGCCACAACAAGAGACGGGTGTTCAGTGAGATGTTCCGGGTGCTCAAGCCCGGAGGCCGGCTCGTGATCTCGGACGTGGTTGCGGAGACCGAGCCCCCGTTGAGCGTACGGGGCGACCATCAGCTCATCGGTGAGTGTATCGGTGGGGCGCTCGTACAGGACTACCTTTTCGGAATGCTCAGGGATGTGGGGTTCGTGAATGCCTCTCTTATCAAGCGCTTCCCCTATCGAGAGGTCCAGGGCCATCGGTTTTATTCCCTCACATTTCGCGCATACAAGCCACCCCGAGCGGATCGCGTGCCGGTGATCTACGCGGGACCGTTTCAGGCCCTTGTCACTGATGAAGGCGAAGTGTTGCCAAAAGGCCTTCGTATTGATGCGACCCTCGGGCCGGGCTGGGATGAAGACCGACTGGCCGCTGCAGGGGTCTGTATGGTGGATGAGCAATCCGGGGAGATCACGAACATCGACGCGGAGCCAAGCTGTGCATGCTTTCGTCCTCCAGCCGCCGACGCGAGCGCGGGCCCTGGGTCGAAACCGGAAACCGGTTGCCTCATCTGCGGTGCGCCACTCGTGTACGAGGCGAACAATGTGGAGATGACCTGTGCCGTATGCGGCCGCGTGGATCATGCCCGGGCAGTGTGCGTCAACGGCCACTACATTTGCGATCCCTGCCATATCCGGGAGCCCCTCGAGATCGTGAAGCGCTTGTGCCTGACATCGGATGAGACCGATATGTTTCAACTTTTCTATCGGATCGCGTCCCATCCGAGTATTCCATTGCACGGCCCGGAGTATCACAGTGTGGTTCCCGGCGTGGTGCTCGCGACGTATCGCAATCTTGGCGGGACCATGTCCGAGGACCGGATTTTAGAAGGTATCGATCGGGGCAGTATGGTACCCGGAGGTTCCTGCGCGTTCATGGGAGTGTGCGGCGCTGCCACCGGCGTGGGCATTGCATTCGGTCTCATGTTGGAATCCAATCCGCTGAAGCCTGTGCCAAGGCAGCATGTTCAGCGCATCGTCGCGGAGACTCTGGGCGAAATCACCTCGATTCGGGCCGCCAGGTGCTGCCGCAGGGAGTCTCATCTTGCATTCCAGGTCGCCGCTCGCGCGTCCGCGGGTCTTCTCGCCCCCGAACTGCGAGCCGAAGAGTGGCGTTCCTGTGAGCAGCATGAGCTCAACGAGGAGTGCATCAAGCGAAGCTGCCCCTTCTTTGACCGGTCGTTTCACTGAGGCTTTCGGACCCGCACGCTTTCTCAAATCCAAGGGGCGCATAGGGGAGATTCCGGACCTCGGCGACGTCATAGACGGCCCGTATCATCAGAAGGCGCAGTGAAACGGGTGTCTCGGACTGCGCTCGCAATCCGAGCCCAAGGATTGAGAGATTTCCCCGCGGCATCCGCGTGAGCGTCCCCAACAGCCGCGATTCAACCCTGCCGGCGGAAACAATCTTCGCACCAATTGCCCGATCGTACACAGTCGATACCGACTGCGCGGGCACACTTCGTTTTTCCGATCTGATTCCAGTTTGCTCAGACGCCGCGGCACGAAAAAAAGTGTCGCGTGAGGAATTTTCTTGCAAAAGGGATTAGACGGCGTCATAGTATTCAGGATATGACTAGTCAAGACATGACAACGCCAAACGTGGATTCACGACCTAATTCCGCAGATTACCCCATTCTCGCAC
>JARRRG010000071.1:0-11121 GCA_037380965.1 Deltaproteobacteria bacterium | reverse complement strand
TGTGGCGGGATCTCAAGGAGAAGCTCGGCGGGATTTGGAAACTGGGCCGGAGCAACGTATACGCCCTGTTGTCCCAGTTGGAACGTGATGGGCTGGTCCTTCACGAACGGGTGGAGCAGAGCAATCTTCCTTCCCGCAAAGTCTTTCATCTCACTACCAGGGGTCGGCGGATGGTCGATGAGTGGATGCGATCTCCTGTCGGACATGTCCGGGACTTTCGGCTCGAGTTCCCTGCCAAGCTTCATTTTGCCCGTGCGCATTCTTCCGTGCTGGCATCTCAGTTGATCAACGATCAGGTGGCCGTCTGCGTACGGAAACGAGAGGAGACGGAAGCGGCGCTGGCTCAGGCCAAAACCGAGATCGAACGGCAGGTCCTCGAATATCGTATCGGTGTGATCAGCAGCACCGTCGCGTGGTTGGAGGGACTGCTCGCCCGCGGATGACGATCGTACCGAACAGAGTTCACTGAGTCGTATTGTGCGTGCCCCTATTCTTGTGGAGGAGAGGAGAATCATGATGTTCAGGCGGCTTTCGACGTATTTTTTCTTGATAATCGGGATGACACTTTTCGTATGCCTGGAGGGCAATTTTATGGCAATCGCTGCTGAAAAGGGCAAGACCACCATATTTGCAGCAGCTTCCACCACGAACGCGATCACCGATATTGCCAAGGTTTTCAAGGAAAAGAACATGGGCACCGTCACGTACTCGTTTGCCTCGTCATCCACGCTCGCCAAACAGATTGCGAGTGGCGCTCCCGCCGACGTGTATCTGTCGGCCAATCCAAAATGGATGAACTACCTCGCGGAGCGAGAAATGATCGAGCCTGAGAGCCGATTCGACTTGCTCGGAAACAGGATCGTGTTGATCGCTCCCAAAGACAGCACTCTCAAGGTCAAGATAGCTCCCAAGTTCAATCTCGCTGGAATCCTGGGAGACGAGAAACTCGCGATGGGAGACCCTGCTCATGTTCCTGCAGGGATCTATGGCAAACAGGCATTGGAGACACTGGGCGTCTGGAAGGCTGTGGAGCCGAAGGTGGCTCGATGCAAGGACGTTCGGGCGGCTTTGACACTGGTTGAAAGAGGAGAGGCGCCCCTAGGGGTGGTCTATGCAACCGACGCGGCGATAAGCAAGAAGGTCAAGGTGATCGGTGTATTTCCGGAAGACACCCACCCGCCGATCGTGTACCCGGTTGCTCTGGTCAAGGATCGGGGCACCCCAACCGCCAGGAGGTTTCTCAAATTTCTCACCTCTCCTGACGCAAAAAGCATATTCGAGAAGTACGGATTCACGATGCGCAGATGAGCACACCGTTCCTCACTCCCCTGGAGGCTGAAGCGCTGCGCTTGAGCCTCTGGGTTTCCACGTGGGCTGTGTTGGGGAGTCTTCCTCTGGGAGTTCTCACAGCCTGGCTTCTCGCGCGCTGGCGTTTTCCGGGCAAGGTGCTGGTCGATGGTGTAATCCATCTCCCGCTCGTCCTGCCGCCTGTGGTGACAGGGTACCTCCTTCTGGTCCTGCTTGGTCGCAAGGGCGTGCTGGGGGAGTGGTTGTATCAGACACTGGGCATTACCGTAGCCTTCAACTGGAAGGGGGCTGCCGTCGCCGCGGCGGTCATGTCGTTTCCTCTCATGGTGAGGGCCGTTCGCCTCTCGATCGAGGGAGTGGATCAGGGCCTCGAATCCGCGGCTCGCACGCTGGGAGCCGGACCTGTTCGAGTGTTTTTCACCATCACGTTGCCCCTGGTGCTTCCGGGCGTTTTCACCGGCGTCATTCTCGCGTTCGCTCGCAGTCTCGGGGAGTTCGGCGCCACCATCACCTTTGTCTCGAACATACCCGGCGAAACACAAACGTTGCCGCTCGCGCTGTACACGCTGACTCAGGTGCCGAATGGAGAGGAAGGAGCGATGAGACTCTGCATTGTGGCGATCGTGGTCGCGATGATCGCGCTCGTTGCGTCGGAGGTCATGGGCAAACGGGTGGAAAGGCGCATGAAGGGCTGAGGCATGTTGCGAATCAGCGTCAAGAGGAAACAGGGTCAATTCACCGTGGACGCGTCATTCACGGTTGACTCCACCGGGGTGACCGCGCTCTTCGGTCCTTCGGGCGCGGGAAAGACATCGATCATTAATATGGTAGCGGGATTGTCCCGCCCTGACACGGGTATGGTGATGGTGAACGGCCGGAGGGTGTTCGATTCGGAGAAGGGGATCGACATTGCTCCGGAACACCGCGGTTTCGGATATGTTTTTCAAGACGGTCGCCTCTTTCCCCATCTGTCGGTGAGGTCGAACCTCACGTACGGGATGAAACTCGTTTCGAGAAATAAGAGGACCATTGCGTTCAACGACGTAGTGGAGCTGCTCGGCATTGCCCACCTTCTCACACGCCGTATAGCCAACCTCTCCGGAGGAGAAAAGCAGCGGGTCGCCATCGGCCGCGCGTTGCTCACCAGCCCGTCCTTACTGCTGATGGACGAACCGCTTGCCTCTCTGGACGAAGCGCGAAAATCGGAAGTCCTGCCGTTTGTGGAGCGTCTCCCCACGCAGCTCTCCATCCCGATACTGTATGTCAGTCACTCACTTACAGAAATCTTGAACCTGGCCGACACACTCGTGTTGTTGGATTCCGGGCGAGTCCAATCCGTGGGCCCGGTCGAGGACGTCATCAATCGACCTGAGCTCGCTTCTGTCAGGAGCCAGAATGAAAGCGGCGCGGTCGTCCCTACCGTTGTCGATCACCACGATTTGTCAGAGGGACTGACGTACCTGCGCTTTGGCCGGAATCTGCTGAAAGTTCCGCACTTCGATGTGTCCGAGGGCGCAAAGGTTCGCGTGCACATCAATTCCCGCGATGTTGCCCTTGCATTGTCTCCTCCAGCCCATACGAGCGTGCAAAACATTTTCCCCGCGACCGTCGAACAGGTCACTGAGCGGGACGGGGCGTTGGTCGAGGTGCGATTGGATGTCGGAAGCCCCATTTCAGCCAAGATTACGAAGAAAGCCAGAAGAGATCTGGAGCTGAAAACCGGGCAACGCCTGTTTGTAATGGTGAAGAGCGTGGCAATTTCAAGAGGAGCCAATGGACGCCATGAGTGGTAAGCAGAGCCGAACCCTTGGCTCCCGTCAAAGGAGCGGAAAAAAGTCGGATGTAGTGCGAGACAAAGAGCCAGCGGGGCCGTCCACACCGGCGAAGCTCCGCGGCTTGACTCAGATGAGACAACCCTGACCTATCACAGGTTCCTGAAGGCGTTTTGCGCGAGTGAAGGAGAGTACTATGCTTGAGATTGGCGAGGCTCAGAGACAAGTGCTGGAAGAAATTCCGGTTCTCGGCACGGAGAGAGTTCATATTCTCGAAGCCCTGGGCCGGGTGCTTGCCCGTGACGTAGAGGCGATCCGCGACGTCCCGTTCACCGACAACTCGGCTATGGATGGTTATGCGTGTCACCATGAGGACGTGGTCGGAGCGACCCCAGCAAATCCTGTCCGGTTGCGGGTCATTGGAGAAGCCCCGGCAGGTTGTCCATTCAAGGGGGCCGTCGGCCGCATGGAGGCTGTGCGCATCGGGACCGGAGGAGTCGTGCCCGCGGGAGCGGACACCGTGGTTATGGTGGAGGATACCGAGCAGGAAGAAGATGAAATCCTCTGTTTCCGGGCTCCGGATAAAGGAGCCTACATCCGTGCCAGGGGCGAGGATGTGAAACGTGTTGATGAGCCGTTCTCCGCAGGAAAGGTGGTCTGTTCAAACTGCTACAGCCTTGCCGCTCAGATCTCTGAATGCGGCGCAATTCCATTGTCTCTCGGGATTGCCTCGGACAATCATGAGGACCTGCGATCCAAAATGTGCGACGGGCTTCGGGCCGACGCGATCCTTACCTCGGGCGGGGTATCGGTTGGAAAGTACGACTTCGTGAAAGAGTGCCTGGCACAGCTCGGAATGAAGGCAAAATTCTGGAAAGTGGCCATGAAGCCCGGGAAGCCCCTGATATTTGGCACGATCGGAAACAAACCGGTCTTCGGCTTACCGGGAAATCCCACATCGGCCATGACGTCGTTCGAGGAATTCGTACGACCGGCTCTCCTCAAGATGATGGGCCATACGAAGATATTCAGGTCCACATTTGAGGCCACCCTGGCTGAGGATGTTCTTTCGGAAGCGGATCGGCGTCACCTGGTCAGGTGCAAGCTCTTCCAGAAGAATAGTCACGTCCTCGCTCTCCCCACAGGAACACAGAGCTCCGGCGTCTTGAGATCGATGGTGCTCGCGGATGGGCTGATAATTCTACCGCCTGCGGAAAAGGGATTTCCCCGCGGAACGAGGATCAGGGTTCACACATTACACTCGACCGCGCCGATGACTGAAACCTCTCCCTTCTGGGGAAGGGGGTAACTGATATAAATCTTGCAATGATTCGGGCCCCGAGCCATGTCGCGCCCATGGGATCGCTCATCCGCGCATGAACCGCTTTTTTGACGCCCGGAAACTTCTGGAGGTTGGCTATATGAAGCAATTCGGAACTCGCGTTGTGATCTCCTTTCTTGGCCTGGTTTTGTCTCTTGCTCTCCTGCTGACGAGCTACCCTCTTGCAGCGTCCGGCGAGAGCCGGGAGCTCCTTTTGCTGAGCGGCGCCGGTCTTCGGCAGCCTGTGGAGAAACTTGTCGAGACTTTTCAACGTGAAACGGGAATAAAGGTATTAATCGAGTACGGGGGCTCAGGAAAGCTTCTCGCCCGATATCGTGCCACTGGCAAGGGCGACGTGTACGTGCCCGGTTCGTTCTTCTATATCGAGCGTCTTGCAGAGAAGGACCAAGTAGCATCCTCCTGTAACATCGTGTTCCACGTGCCGGTTGTTGCGGTGAACAAAAAGCGCTCCCCGTTGGTCAGGAAGTTCTCTGATCTGGCAAAACCCGGCGTCAGGGTGGGGCTCGGTGATCCAAAGGCAATGGCCCTCGGGCGTAGTGCCGAGGAGATTCTGAATAATTCCGGCATGAGGGACGAGATCTTGAAGAATGTGGTCGTTCGAGCGGCTACCGTCAAGCAACTCGCACTCTATGTTGTCAAAGGCGATGTGGACGCGGGCATCATAGCTCGGGCCGACGCTTTTCAGAACCGGGACAAGGTCGTGATGCACGAGATCAATCCCAAGTGGTACACCCCGGAAATCGTCGCGGCCGCGGTGCTCAAGAGCTCAACGAACCCTGATGCAGCCCGGAGACTTGCACAATTTCTCTGTTCACCCTTGGGAGTCAAGACCTTCGAAGAGTATGGCTTCAAGCCGGTGAACGCCAAGTAGGTGCTGGAGTGGACCTTGACCAGGTTGGACCGATCATTTTCAGTTCCCTTGCTGCTGTTCGCCTTTTTGGTGATCGGGGTCCTCGTTGCCCTGGCTTCACAGCTCTCATTCGGAGAGCTGAAAGCCTCCGTGTTGAGCTCCGAAACCGTCTTTGCACTCCGATTCTCTCTGACGGTGTCTTTGGCGGCTCTTTTCTTTGCATTGATCATTGGCATACCCAGCGCCTATTTCCTGGCCAGACACGATTTCCCGGGCAAAGGTTTGCTGGACACTCTTTTGGACGTGCCTTTAGTGATGCCGCCACTCGTGGCGGGAGTGGGACTTTTGTTTCTTTTCGGGAGGACCATGCTCGGCTCGCCCCTGGCTGATTTGGGTATCGATCTTGTTCTCTCGCCGTATGGCGCAGTGGTTGCACAGACCTATGTGGCCACCCCCATTGTCATGCGGAATTCAAAAGCTGCATTCGAATCAGTTGACCGGGGTTACGAGGCCATGGCAATGACCCTTGGCCTTACCCCCTTGAAAATCTTTTTCCGGGTGAACCTGCCGCTTGCCGGACGAACCATCGTCTCAGGAACCATACTCGCCTGGGCGAGAGCCATTGGCGAATTCGGCGCGACGTTGATGGTTGCCGGCGCGACTCGATTCCGGACCGAAACGCTTCCCATCGCGGTTTATCTCAACATCTCGAGCGGAGAGGTGGGCATTGCGCTCTCCTGTGCGCTCGTCCTGGTGGTAACGGCATTCGTTCTCTTGCTCTTGCTTAGATTACTGAGCCGGCGCAGGGACGCGATCGACAATGGACGGGCCGGGTAATCATGTCCGAGATTCAGCTCACCGCTGTGAGTACGCCGTTCCTGAGATCCGTCGACCTCACGGTCCACCATGGTGAGTCTTTCGTGATCGTGGGACCGTCGGGCGCGGGAAAAACCACCCTGCTACGAGTGATAGCCGGGCTCGCTCCCCACACGGGACAGGTATGGCTGGGCGGACGATCGATGGAAGGGGTGCCGCCATACCTGAGAAGAGTGGGATACGTGAGTCAGGACCTCCACCTGTTTCCCCATCTCACATTTGAGGGTAATCTTGTCCTTGCAATGGAGCGGCTTCCGCTCACGAAAGGTGAAAAGAGAGCCAAGGCGCGGGAATTGGCCGGACTCGTCGGAATAGGCGGGCTGCTTGGCCGAAGACCGTCAACGCTTAGCGGTGGCGAGAAACAGCGGGCTGCGATTGCGCGGGCGTTGGCCTCGGCACCGTGCGTGCTACTGCTTGACGAGCCGTTCAGCAAGGTCGATTTCAGGACGGCCCTGCGTCTGCGGAACGAGATCAAGAGACTACACAAGCAGCTCGAGCTGACCACCATTCTGGTCACCCATGACATGGCAGAGGCGCGGGAGCTGGGAGACCGCCTGGCCGTAATGCAGTTGGGCTCCCTTCAACTACACGGTGCGTCAGGATCTTCGCCGGGGTCAAGGGACCGGGGCGGACCATGGTTCCTGGAGCGAGAGAACGTGCTTGCGTGCAGCGGTAAGCGGCGACTGGGAAACGGGTTGGTCGAGGTCGTATGCGCGGGTCTGACGCTGTTTGTTCCCGATGAGGGACGCGATTTTTCCCATATAACGGTGCCTTCGAGTAAGATACGTTTTGATCGAATTCCTCCCGGAGGGTCGCCAATCAATCGCTTTCAAGGCACGATCACTGCGGTGGCCTCCACGGACGTCACGGTGCAGGTAGTGATCGAGGTAAACCGCGAGAGCCTTGTGGCTGAACTGGCCTCCGACCGGTGGCATGAGATGGGGCTGGCCGAAGGAGATCTCATTCATGGTCTCATACGGCTGCAAGACATGGATAGTTGTCGATGCGAAGACGCTGAAATCAACGGACAAACCGCTCTCCGGAGAGATTTGGTGTAGCGAAATTGTACGAGAGGAGTGCCAGGTGGATCCTTACGCAGTACTGAGGCAGCGGTTCCTGGAAATCATTGAACGGCATTCATGGGAGCATGAGCCGATTGAGGTGTCTGTGAGGACGCTCAGCCCTGAGGAGGCCATCGGAAATCCCGAGCATGATGACTATCCCTTGGTCAGAGGAAGAGAGAGGATGATGGAAGCCGTCTTCAAGGGCTCCCGAGGGCAGGCATTTACCGACATGTATGGGCTGTACTCCGGCACGTTGATCGACACCGCTACCATGGAACTGAAGAACAATTACCGGAGGACCGTTTTCCTGTCCACCCTGAATGCGGTGATGAGACATCTGGGAATGATCGAAAGATCAGTGCACTGCAAGGATGATGCACCGCCCAAATGCGCGGTCGAGCTCGTTTCGTACATCCGCAACACGTTCGGAAGTCCCAAAATTGCCATGATCGGTCTGCAGCCGAGAATGGTTCAAGCTTTGGCCGCAGAGTTCGACATCCGCGTGACCGATATGGACGAAGACAACATCGGCCGCGAGCGTTTCGGGATATCAATAGGAGATCCCGATCAAACGATGGAGAATCTCGCATGGTGTGATGTCGCTCTGGTAACCGGCACGGTTTTTACGAATGCCACGGTGTGGGAATTCTTGAAAAACAGGAGATCGGTGTTCTATGGCGTTACCGTTGCCGGACCGGCCGAGATTCTGGGTGTCACAAGATTCTGCCCGCTCGGGCTGTGAGGAGCCGAAGTCAAAACGCAGGGCAAAGAACCGCAGGAAAGGTCAATAATCCGCGTGAATCGCTCCTGAGTCTCACCCTCAAAGAGGCTCAGCCTGCAATGTCCGTACGGTCGGCAAGCACATCTTTCCGAACTCCGGCCTGTTCCATCGAGACCGAATATCCGGGCATCAATTCACTCGAAATGCCGCACTTCGAGAGGAATCACTGGCAGGCTTTGCACGGCGCACCTCCGCGACGTACCACGCGGCTCCATGGTCAGCGAAGATGCTCTCGGCCTGCTCGAGGTAATGCAGCCGGTTCAATCGCCGTCCCATCTCGAGCAGTGTCATAGCGGTTTCATGGGGATGTTCGAGCTTTCGGGCAAGGCTCAGGCTGCGGTTCCACCAGCTCTGCGCAGCTCCGGGCTTGGCCTTGAGCCAGTGGAACGTGCCCAGTAACCGCATGGCTTCCGGCAGCATCGCTATACAGCCTTTGCTATGCTTGTACGCGTGCCGGCATGCTGAGCTGGCTTTATCCAGCCACTGCTCGTTCTCTCTCCCTTGGCTCTGTTCGGCCATGCGCAGATAGACCTCACCGATCACATTGCGAGAGGGGATCCAGAGGAATCCGATGTTGGGGTACTGAACGAGGAATCTTTCCAGTTCATTGACTTCCTCCAGGGCATGGTCCCACTGCCCTTGCCGTACATGACATACCGCGAGCTCGTGCAAGCCTGCCGTGTACTGGACACGGTCCTTCGTCAATTTAGCGAGGTTCATGGTCTCTCTGAGTGATTCTTCTGCTTCGATGAACTTACCCAGGCGGAGCAACACAAACCCCCGCATCATTTTGGCCCAGCATTTCACTTCGAGGTCACCGCCCCCTTCGCCGATGTCGAGGGTTTGCCCCGCTGCACCCAAAGCCCGCGCATAATCCCCGAGATAGGCCAGGGCAAACGATCGCATATACTGCACATATGCCCAGCTATGGAGATCTCCCACCTTATGGAACACCTCCGAGGCTTTTTCACAATATTCAAAGGTCTCATCCCACGAGCAGAGCGTGCTCGTATGGATTGCCGAGCCCAGATATCCCCACCCTCTCGCAATGGAATGTCCAATGCCTTCTGCAACGGCCACGGCCCGACGGTGATAGAAACGGGCTAGCCAAAAGAATCGAATGAAATCGCTTGTTATCCCCAGGCCCGTGCATCCTCGCACAATTCCATATCCAAATCCATTGCGCTCGGAAACGTTCAGCATGTGGACAGTGTCGAACAGAAAACGCCATGTACTGTAGAAGGCATCCATCCACGACATACACTCGAATATCCGGATTTCTTCCTGCACCGCAGGAAGGGCTGGGCGATCTTCCGGGAGGAGCCACGGAACAGAGCGATGCCACACCTGTGCAGCAAGCTCGCGCAGTATCCTTCCTACTGTCCTGTGCGGCCGCGGGAGCAGCGGCTTGCCGAGGTGAGTCAAGGATCGCTGGAAATGTTCCATTGCCTGCTCGCGTTCCCCCATACGAAAGAATGCTTCGCCGATCTTTCGCTCCACGGTGACCCTCTTGAGAGGCATCCACTGTTCTCCAAAGGCCTGGGCGTACGCGGCCAGCGCGTGCTCGTAGTGAACCAGCGCTTCCGCATCGGCTGCGATGCTGCCCGCCTGGTCGCCTGCCTTAAAGAGGTACTCCTGGGCCTTCTCCCACGCTTCAGCCCGCGCGAAGTGGTACGCTAGAAGGCTGTAGAACTCTTCGAGGCGCTCATGAAACAACTGCTCGATGATGGCGCCCACCTGTCGGTGCAGGGTCCGGCGCTCCTCGGGAAGGATGCTCTGGTAGATGGTTTCATGGACCAGTGCGTGCTTGAATACCAATCGGAATTCCGGTTCATCCTGTTGTTGCCGGATCAATTCCATTGATTGCAATTCCTTCAGGTGTCCTTCAAGCTTCGCGGGAGAAGGAGCGAGGCCGAGCAAAATCCGGAACTGAAAGGTTCGCCCTATGATCGCGGCGAATCGCAGCAATCCTTTGAGCTCGTCATCCAACCGGTCCACGCGGGCCATGACAACCCCCTGGATGGTGTCGGGAATGGCAATCTCGTCAACTTCCGCGGTGAGCTGCCATCGGGCCCCGTTGCGGTCGGGATTGATCTGACCGTGATCGATCATGGACCGAATAATTTCCTCGACAAAGAAGGGATTACCTTCAGACTTTCGATTCACCATCTCCGGAAACGAGGACAACAGGCTCTCATTATGGAGCAGATTGGCAACGAACCGGCCGCATTCAACCGAGGAAAGCGGCGAAAGGTGAACAGCGGTATATCGTTCATGGTACACTCCCGAGAGCACGTCGAGTATGCGAGCCGCAGGAGTCTTCACCGTCGGACGGCTCAGTATCACGAGAAGGACCCGACCCCGGTAGGCCAAAGACAGCATATGCTCCAGCAGCGTGGCTGACGACTCATCGATCCATTGGAGATCCTCAAACACCAGGATAAGCGGCCGATCCTGCGCCATGCGTCCAACCAATCGGCGCCAGGCGAAAAAGATCTGACGCCGCATCGCTTCGCCGTCAAGATACCCGACCCGTTCCCGGTAGTCTTCGCTCACTTCCAAAGATACGAATCTGGCCAGATAGGGCAGGATCTCGGCCGTGGCATTGCCGAAAAGCGCGGTGAGTCGGCGCTGCAGCTTGTCCCAGGCGAGCTCCTCGCTGTCATCTTCCGCAATGTCGGCGTACTGGAGGAGAATCTCGTGAAAGGGCAGGTAGCTGATCATCTTACCGAAGGAGAGCGTTCGTCCCTCCAACCATTCGAGCTGATACGGAGGATCCGCGCCGACGCTGCCGTCTCGTGCTTCAGCAATCAACCGCGATTTGCCGATCCCGGCCGTGCCCACGACTGAGATTATCCCGCCTTCACCTTCCGTCAGCCGGTCGATGCGACTTCTGATAACCGATAATTCGGCCTTCCGTCCGATGAGAGGCGACGCGATGCCTCGGCTTGTCAGGATACTCGTATGCCGTGGGGCAGGCTTGAGACATCCGAGCCGGTATACCGGGACGGCATCCGAGCCGCTCTCCGGGTGGAACGGGCCAATGGTCTCAAAATCGAACAGATGGCGGGTGAGGCGGTGGGTGTTCGGCCCAACCGTGATCTCCCCACCGCCTGACGTACCCGTCA